>JBFILF010000082.1:0-14794 GCA_041599835.1 Pirellulaceae bacterium | reverse complement strand
TCGCCTTGGCCGTGACGGGGACGGTGGACCAGGCGCTGGCGATCGGCGGCATTGAATTTTTCGGCAAAATTGTCATCTACTATGGGCACGAGCGAATGTGGCAGTTGGTTCCGCGGGGTTCGATTCGAAAAATCTATGAAACCCCCCATGATGCTTCCCCCAGCGAGTCGGTTGACAAATAACCAATATGGTCCGCCCGGTACCGGGCAGATTCCTGTGCGCGGTCGAGGGTGCATTATCTTCATTCTTCCAAAAACCGCGGTCGTTGCCTGAACGGGTCGGTGTTATAGAAGTTTGGCCGGCGAAGGAACTGCTGGTTCAAGTCGACGACGGTTGCAATTCAGGTTTGTCGGAGATCAAAACGCGATGCACGGAAAACGATTTCATAGGTGGCAGTCCGGCGCTTGGCCGCGGTTTGGTTTGATCGTCGTTGGCCTCCTGGTTTGGGTACAGCCGCCATCCGCTGCGGCCCAACAACCGGCGAGCGCCGCCAGTGCATCGCCCCGCTGGACCGCCCAGGACGTTCCGGACGTCACTTATTCGTCGGACGAATTGATCAACATTGCCGTTTACGAAAAAGCAAATCGCAGCGTCGCCAATATTCGCACCATGTTTGCCGGCATGGACATTTTTTTCCGGCCCGTTTCCGGCGAGGGTTCGGGCAGCGGGTGGGTGTACGACAAAAACGGTCACATCGTCACAAACTATCACGTCATCGAAGAAAGCGACCGAATCGAAGTCACTTTGTACGATGGCGAAAAATCCGACGCACAGGTGATCGGTGTTGACACGAAAAACGACATTGCGGTGCTCAAGATCGACGTCCCCAGCGATTCGCTGATACCCTTGCAATTGGGCAATTCGACCAACCTTAAAGTCGGACAAAAGGCCCTGGCAATCGGTAATCCGTTCGGTCTGGAGCGGACGCTCACCGTGGGAATCATTTCAAGTTTGAATCGGACGCTGGAGTCCAAGAGTCAAAGGGGGCGCACCATCAAATCGGTAATCCAGGTCGACGCGGCCTTGAACCAGGGCAATTCGGGTGGCCCGTTGCTGGACAGCACTGGATCGATGATCGGTATGAACACGGCCATTGCCAGTGCCAGTCAGCGAACCGCCCAGAACAGTGGTGTGGGATTTGCCGTCCCGGTCAACACGATTCGGCGCGTGGTGCCGCAACTTTTGCAGTTCGGACGAGTGATTCGAGCCAGCGCGGGAATCTACAACGCGATCAATACGAACCGAGGATTGATGATTGTGTTAGTTGAACCGAACGGGCCGGCCGAACGAGCCGGTCTGCGAGGTGCCGTCAGTGCCATTCTTCGCCAATATGGAAACCGCATCGTGGTCACAGGATTTCGCCAGAATTCCACGCCGGGCGACTTTGTCAAATCCGTCAACGGCGTGAAGGTTGATTCGTGGGATTCGTTGCTTGAAGAAATCGAAAAATACAAACCGGGCACGGTAGTGTCGTTTCAAATTACGCGCAGCAGCCGGGATATGGATGTCGATGTGAAATTAGTCGAAGACGAGTAACAAACCATGAGTACTTTTGCCGCCATTATCGCCGCTGCGGGTCAAAGCAAGCGATTTCGCGATCCGAATTACAAAAAGCCGTTTGTCGTCCTGGATCAAAAGGCAGTTTGGTTGCATTCGGCAGAACGGTTTCTCAATCGGGATGATGTCAAACAGGTCATCGTGGTGATTGCGGCCGAGGATCAAGAGGACTTTTTTTCGAAATTCGGCCCCAACCTGGCGATTCTTGGGATCGATGTGGTAGCGGGCGGCCGCGAGCGAGCTGACTCGGTCCAAAACGCACTTGCAAAAGTTGATTCGTCCGTTGACTTCGTTGCCATTCACGATGCTGCGCGGCCGTGTGTGACTGACGAAGAAATCGAAAAAGTGTTTCGCGCCGCCGAAAAAACTGGGGCCGCCATACTGGCCACACCCATCACAAGCACCATCAAACAATCTGCTGACGGCCAGAAAATTCAAGCCACGGTTTCGCGACAGGATAAATGGTTGGCTCAAACGCCGCAGGTATTTCGACTATCGAATTTACAGGCTGCTTTTCAAAATCGGGATGCGGCGCAGCCCACGGACGAGGCGGAATTGATGGAAAAAGCGGGAATGGACGTGACCATCGTCACGGGCTCGGTGCTGAACATCAAGATAACCACCAAACAGGATCTGCAGTTGGCTAAAGCCGTCCTCAAAGTCCTCCCTAAGCCGAAACTGGATGCCCCGACCCATCCGTTTGCGGATGATCAGCTGTGGCGATAAACGGTTTCTGCCAGTAATGATTCGGTTTTGCCCTGAGCTTTAGGCAAGGGTTTCGCCCAGCGACGACCACGGCGGGCAGAGGCGCCGCCACCGCCCGCGGCTTGCCGTTGCACAAAAAGAATTTTAACCTTGTCTGATTCGCACGGCCGATCGTCGTTCGCCTCCGCCACAAATGTACCCAATCGAATCGGAATTCGGCATGTTATTTCTGGCCGCCAGTCAGCGCGATATTCCTCCGATGATCACCAACGATGCGGTGATCTTTGGCATCTTGATGATGATCGTGGCCTTTGTGTTTTACACCGCTAACAGCAAGCATCCGGCATTGCAGCGGTTTTACAAATTCGTGCCGCTGGTGTTGTTGTGTTATTTGTTGCCGTCGTTTCTGACGTTGTTCAACGTCGTCGATCCGACCCAGTCCAATTTGTACTTTGTCGCGACCCGCTACTTTCTACCCGCCAGCCTCGTGCTGCTCGTGATCAGCGTCGATCTGCATGGAGTTTTCCGGTTGGGTCCTAAAGCGCTGATCATGTTCATCACGGGAACTATCGGCGTGATTGCCGGTGGTCCGATTGCCGTCTTGATTGTCGCCCAGTTCGATCCGCAATTGGTGGGTGGATCCGGATCCGACGCTGTGTGGCGTGGGATGTCGACGGTGGCAGGCAGTTGGATTGGCGGCAGCGCCAACCAGCTAGCGATGAAAGAGATCTGGATGTCCGACGAATTCCGCAACGAAGCACTGTTTACCGTCATGTTGGCAATCGATGTAATCGTCGCCGAAGTGTGGATGTTGTTTTTGTTGTTGGGTGTGGGGCAAGCCAAATCGATCGACCGTCTGTTCAAGGCCGACGCGTCGAGCGTTGATGAGCTGCAGCAGAAAATGGAAGCCTTCACGCTGAAGACGGCGCGGATTCCCACCACGACAGAATTGCTGTTGATCGGAGCATTGGCGTTCGGCGTCACCGCCTATTGCCACATGGTCGCCGACGGAATGTCAGCCACCTTTGGCGGTATGATCGACCGGGCGACCGATCCGGATCAGGTGGCCTGGATGCGCAACTTCAGCCTGAACAAAGAGTTTTTCTGGATTATCGTGATGGCCACCACCGTCGGTTTAATCTTGTCGTTTACCCGAGCACGCAATTTGGAAGGTGCCGGAGCGTCCAAAGTCGGCACCGTGTTCATATTCCTGTTGGTGGCCGTCATCGGCATGGGAATGGATATCCGCGCCATCGTCGAACATCGAGGGCTGTTTATGGTAGGCGGCATCTGGATGTTGTTTCATGTCGGGTTGATGTTCCTGGTGGCGTATCTCATTAAAGCACCGTATTTCTTTTTAGCTGTGGGCAGCAAAGCCAACATTGGCGGGGCGGCCAGCGCGCCGGTGGTGGCCGCCGCCTTTCATCCGTCGCTGGCGCCGGTGGGCGTGTTATTGGCCGTGTTAGGTTACGTGTTGGGTACCTACGGCGCGTATTTTTGTGCCTTGATGATGCGTTCGGTCGCGCCGGTGTGAGTCACCTGGCCGATAGGTGTGACGCCCTTTGTGCTCGGCGGTTGCTATCGCTCTAACGCTAACCTGACGGTCGGGCTACCGGATGCCGCCCGCTTCGCGGCTGGTTACTTTGCCCTCAAAGGGTATGCAAGGACGGTTTTTCACGCGTGACGACATTCAAGCAAAATAAGCGATCGCATTTCGAAACAACTTCAAGCCGTCCGGCTGACGATCGAGACCCTCGCGAGTCCAGCGCGGATGCTGGGTTGCCTCCACGTATCGTTCAGGATGCGGCATCAGCCCAAACACACATCCCGTCGGGTCGCAGATTCCGGCAATATTGTCGTCCGAGCCGTTTGGATTGTTGGGGTAGGGTACCTCACCGTTTGAGCCGTCCGCATTCACATAGCGTAGCGCCAGTTGATGGGCGGCCGCCATCGAATCCAATGTCGCAGCGTCGCGGACCACGAATCGACCCTCCGCGTGGGCAATAGGCAAATAGATGGTGCCGAGATCGCGCAGGAATACGCAATGTTGTTGCCCGGTCCTCAGCGTCACCCACTGGCAAGTGTAATGGCCGTTGTTGTTCCAGGTTAACGTCACGGGCAATCCGTTCTGGTCGGGCGGTACCAGCATGCCGGTTTTGATTAACACCTGAAATCCGTTGCAGATTCCGAGAACCAGTTTTTGGGTCGCTTTGAATTCTTCCAGAAAATCACGCAAATGGAGTTGAAACTGGCTCGCCAGAATGCGGCCGGCCGCGATGTCATCACCGTAACTGAAACCACCTGGGATGCAGAGGATTTGAAATTCCCGGGTCAATTCGGGCCGTTCCATGAGCTGATTGATGTGAACCAGTTGGGGGCGGCCGCCGGCCATTTCAAATGCATAGGCCGTTTCCTGTTCACAGTTGGTTCCCGGCGACCGCAGAATCAACACTTTAGGTTGCATCGGTTAACTCCAATCCAATGGCGCGCGCCAAGCGAACTTTAGCTCGCTGACCGGAATCACAACTTCGTCCGAGTCAAACTCAAAGCGAACTTCCCGTTCGGCAGTAACCTGTCCAATTTTTTGAAATGGCAATCCGGCAAACAGGCCTTGCAGCGCTGACGCTTTTCCGGGAGCGGCTTCCAGCAGGAATCGCGTGTTGGATTCTGAAAACAGACGGGCCACCGTCGGCCCGCTGCCATGCGATTCCCGAACCTCCACGGCATTCAAATGAATTGAAACGCCTAGCGCGCCGGCAATGGCCATTTCGGCTGCGGCGACCGCCAGGCCACCTTCACTCAAATCGTGGCAAGCTCGCACGCAACCCTGGCTGATGGCCGAGTGTACCGCTTCAAATATGCGAACCGCAGAACTGGTGCGGACGCGCGGCACCATACCACCGGCCAATCGGTTGACCAATCCAAAATGGGATCCGCCTAACTCGTCATACGTTTGACCGACCAGGTACACGTCATTGCCTGGTTGTTTGAAATCCATGGTGACACAACGTCGGACGTCGTCTACCTGACCCAAACCGCTGATCAACAAGGTCGACGGGATCGAAATGGTCTGCCGGTTCCCATTTGCGTCACGATAACTGAATTCGTTGTTCAAACTATCTTTGCCGCTAATGAACGGCGTTCCAAAGGCGACCGCGACATCGTGGCAGGCGATGGCGGCTCGCACCAACGAACCCAATGTTTCCGGCCGGTCGGTGTAACCCCAGCAAAAATTGTCCAACACGGCAATCCGCCGCGGATCGGCGCCCACCGCCACGCAGTTGCGCACGGCTTCATCAATGGAACTGGCCGCCATGTGGTACGGGTCCCAGTCACCGTAATGCGGGTTCATGCCACAGGCGATGACCAGACCGCGATGGGATTTGAGTTTAGGGCGAATCACCGCCGCATCGCTTGGACCGTCATTTTCGGCACCGACCAGCGGCTTGATGACGCTGCCACCTAGCACTTCGTGATCGTATTGCCGGATCACCCAATGTTTGCTGCACACATTGGGACTGGCCAGGATATCCAGCAGCGATTGCCGCAGACGATCAGGCGCTTTCAGTTCCCACGACGCCGACTCCAGCGGACCGGCGGCGGGTGGCAAATAAACGGCATCGCGCAATACGTCGGGCCGTCCATCGTGCATGAATTCCATGTCCAGGCACCCGACCCGTTGACCTTCGAAAGTCAGCTCCAACTGGCCGGTTGCCACAAACTTTCCGATAACGGTTGCCTCCACCGATTCGCTTCGGCAAAGCTGCTCGAATTCGCGCCAATTTTTCTCGGGGATGGCCAGCACCATCCGTTCTTGGGCTTCGGAAATCCATATTTCGGTGTAAGACAGCCCGCGGTATTTCAGCGGCGCCTTATCCAGCCAGACTTCGGCGCCGATGTCCGCACCCATTTCGCCGACGGCACTGGAGAACCCTCCAGCGCCACAGTCGGTCACCGCGTGGTACAAACCGCGATCGCGTGCTTGCAACAGCACATCCAACAACATTTTTTCCGTGATTGCATTTCCAATTTGAACCGCGCCGCCAGAAATTTTCTCGCTGTGTTCCGTCAATTCGGCAGAACTGAACGTAGCGCCGTGAATGCCGTCGCGGCCGGTTGGTCCACCGACGGCCACAATCAAGTCATCTGGCTGCGGTTGCTTAAACGACAAATCGTGCGGAACCACGCCGACGTTTCCACAAAACACCAGCGGATTTCCCACGTATCGCCGGTCGAAGTAAATGGCGCCGTTGACGGTGGGAATGCCCATGCGATTCCCGTAATCGCGAACGCCCGCCACGACGCCTTTCATGATGCGTCGCGGATGCAGAACCGACGGCGGCAACTGCGCGGCCGGCAAATCGGGCGGGGCAAAACAGAACACATCCGTACTGCAGACCGGCTTGGCCCCCAGCCCAGTTCCCAAGGTATCACGGATCACGCCGCCGATACCCGTGTTTGCTCCGCCGTACGGCTCGATCGCCGACGGGCGATTGTGCGTTTCGACTTTGAATGTAACGTTCGAGTCCTCATCGAAGCGGACAATCCCAGCGTTATCGCGAAACACGCTGACGCACCAATCATCATCCTGCAGCTGCTGGCGGATCGTGTGCGTCGCGGCAAAGATGGTTTCTTTCAACAGATTTTGAAATTCGCGGCAGCCGGACTCGTCGCGGTAAAAAACCTTCCCGGCCAGCGTCTTGTGGCTGCAATGCTCGCTCCAGGTCTGCGCGATCGTTTCCAGCTCAATATCCGTAGGTTCGCGGCCCAGTTTTCGAAAGTATTCTTGGATTGTCCGCATCTCGATCAGCGTGAGGCTCAAACCGCCTTCCCGGCTGATGCGTTGTAACTGCTCGTCGCTACTGCCGGTCAATTGGATGGTCTGAAGCTCAAACGGATAGTCGTCCCCTACATCCAGCCGAGCCAGTTTCAACGGGCCGGCGATCACTTGGTCGATCGATTCGTTGGAGAGCAATTTGGAGGTCAGCCGATGGATTTGCTCGTCGGGCAGGGGCTCGATCCAGTACTTCTTGAACGTCCGAATGCCGCTGACGTCATGCCCAAGCGAACGCACCTGTCGCAGCGTCGATTCCGCCTCGGGATCAGTAACACCCGGTTTTGGCAATACATGAATCAATACGGGCTTGCCATTTGGCGGTTGAGACAATTCAGGCTGGCCCACGCGGTCTACCCGGCACTGCTCAACGACGGCTTCAACCAACAGTTGGCGGGCGATCGACTCGACCTCGGATCGGTCGAGGTGGCCTTGTAACAGAAATCCGCGCAGGCAACATATCTGCAGCGAATCGGCCAGATCCAGTTCCCTGGCATCGTTGGCAATTTCATTCGCGCGACGATCAACCTGCCCGTCCGCCGGGGCAATGTCAATTTGCCAAAGGGGGGCGGGTTGCAGATCCACCATCAACGTTCAATCACATTTTCCATAGCATGCGCGATCGACGGCTTCATCCCCAATTCATATTAACTTGGTCGTCCGTCTAGCTCCAATTCTAGCGATGGAACATCCGTCGGACAGGGGATGGTGCGGCTGGCTGCCACCGGCAAATGGCTGACTACGTACTTTACCGCTCGCAGCGATAAACTGTTGGCCACCAGCGGCCATAGTTTTCGGTCAGGCCAATCGGGAATCGTAAACGATTCCGGAAAATCCAGCTGCCGCAACACCTCGCGCGGGGAGAAATGGCGAATCATGTCTCCCTGACGGACGTAGGAGCCAGCGGCGATCGGCGATCGGCCGTAAGCCGAAGTGAAGCACTTGGTTGGCGACGCTTGGCCCGCCGGCTGTGCCGCATCCATCACGTGCAAATGAGCGCGAAACTTGTTCAAGATTTCCGGCCGCACCTGCAAACGTGCGACATCGGCGGGATCATCCAGCCTGAGTCGATCGCAAGTTTGCACCGGTATTTCGCGCCAGGGCACCAATTCACTTCGCGACGCGATCAAGTAAAACCGTCGACGCCGATTGGTTCCACCCATCTGACTGGGACACAACGTGATCGATCGAACGCGATAGTCGTGGTACTGCAGCGCCGTCAGCAATTGCTCACACGAACGCGACTTTCCGAATGCGGGGACGTTTTCCAGAGCCAAAGATTCCGGCTGCACTTTGGGCAACAATTCAACCAATCGGCTGAAGCCGGCAGCGCGGGGGTCATGGCAATCACGCTGTCGCCCGCGCTGCGTGTATGGCTGGCAGGGCGGTGACATCCACCATAGGTCGGTCGGGCAGCGCAAAAGTTGTTCGACGGTCAACGACTCGATCGTTTTACACAATACCCGATGCTGAAAATTGGCCCGGTAAATCTGTAACGCGTCGCGATTGATATCGATGGCGACCAGATTGGCGGAGCGGGGGACACAGGCGGCAAACCCGCCAATGCCGCAAAAAAACTCAGTCGCCTGCAGCGTCATCAATTCTTTCATGCGGACATTGTGCCGGTTTGATTGCCCGGAGACGAGGCCAGAAAACCGCCTGTATTGAGGTGGTGGGCAGGAAAAAAGCCGGCGTCATGATGAAACTTGGCCGGCTTGGTTGCGGGTTCGCGGGAGTTAAAGCCGAGCGATCGCCTCACGCGAAATTAGCGACCGCACTCGGCAAAAAAACCGCTTCCAGATGAATTCTGTCCGCAAACGCCGGGCGCGTGATGTTCAACGTGAGCTTTTCACCGCGAACGAAGAAATCGGCAAAGAAAATCTGCGAACGCGATTCCAAAACGGCGCTTCGCGAAGTTGCCTGATTAATTTTAAAGGTGATTTCGGCGGGCATCAGTTGCCACTGGTCGCCGGACGACATCAGCACGCGAAACCCGTCGATTTCGTCGGACGATCGGCCGTTGACGTCCACGGAACTGATTTGCCACTGTCCTTGTTTAATGGGATTCATCAAAACGATTCTCCGGAAAACAGATAATGAAAATATCGGATATCGGCAAATGCTGTACCGCGGGGTAAAATGCGCGAGTATCGCGGCGATAATGCGTGACAGCATCGACGGGTCGGTTCTCAGAATGAGATTGCTGTCTCAAACTTCGATTGCCCCAGACCTCTGCCTCCGCATCGACAGTCGCGCAGCGTGAAAAGACTTCTCAGGCACCGGTAGCGGGCAGATTGAGACTTGCCGACGTCAAGCAACCGTTTCGGCCTGAATTTTTGCCAATACTTCCTGAGCCTCAGGGAACCGGCCTTCGGCGTGTTTGGAAAAAATCATCTTGCCATCAACAGTGACGTCAAAGATGCCTTGCGAGCCGACGATCAGCTCGGGTTCGACCGCAAATTTTTTCTGAATTTCAGCCGCCAAACTGGTGGCCTGCGGTTCGTAGTTTCACTGACCGCAATAAGTGATTGTGACGTGCATTTTCGGTAAGTCCTTTGGTCGACGGTTTACACGGCAACATGGCGTCGGCCAGACCGCGTGGCGAATGATGATTAGCCGGACAACTAGTTAAAGCTGAACTCGGGAGGAAATGTTGACAGCGCTGTACTCGAACTCGGCGTCCCGGCAAGTTTCCGTTCCAGAATGCCGATGACCTTGTTGGCTCGAGTGAGAATGTCCAGGGTACTCAGAACCGATTGTTGATCAAGTAGCCCGGCTCCGGACGAGAACGCGATCAAATCCAACAACAATCCAAATGGTAACTCGTCACACAGCAGATTCTCGATAGATTCGCGATCCAATTGATTGTCTTGAGACACCAATTCGCGGAACAGTTTGATTACGTGGTTGCGAATCGGGCCTCGATACAACTCCGGATCTTTGTTCGTTTCGTCTTCCAATACTTTGACTTCGGCCATGCGGTACGGTTGGTTGGTGGGAATTTCGCGAATCACTCTTGCGCGGCGTGCTCCCAGCAGCAACAAGTTGTAACGGCCATCCTCCAAGCGGGCGTGCGTCACAATCTTACCAATGCAAATTGTCGGAAAAATGGGTGGATTGGACGATTCGCTGTCTGTCCATTGGGGCTTTAGCAGCGACATGGCAATTAGCTCATCACCGGCAAGTGCATCGCACATCAACTGCCGATAACGCGGTTCGAAAATGTGCAATGGCTGAATGACGCCGGGGAAAAGCACCAAATTGGGCAACGGAAAAACACGAACCACTCCGGTGAAATTGTCAGGCAATGACAAATTTGCTTCGGCTAATGACATGACGCCCCAAACCTGAACAGTTCAACAAACTCCAAAACAATCACCAAGGTGAAGATGGCAATTGCACATCGCCCGCCAGCGCTGCCTTTGCGGTCAGCTTGATTGCGGGTCGTCGCTCCTCTCTCTGCTCCGCTGATAATCATACTCAGGTGGCGTCGAGAGGAAATCGATTTTCAACAATGATTTTTTGAAAAGGCCAAAAAATTTGGCGTTGAATTTTGCGATGTGCCAGGCGGTTGTTGAGCAGCAACAAGCTTGGAAAATCGGGCACGCAAACGCAGCACGTTTGGCAGTTGCCCTGAGGCAACTGCGTGCATAGGGATTTGTTCTCGCGTTCAAGCTGAACGAATTATTGCCGCCAATCGGTCAACTGGTGCCAGTGAATTACTCCTCGCCCAAGATCATGACCAGACGCAGGATATACCAGAACAGCAACGCGACGCCAGCAAACAATGCCAATGCGGCACCGACATGCTGGTCGGTCCGGTACCGGTGCAAAACGTTCGAGGTGTCATACAAAATGTAACCGGCCGCCAGAACCACCATCGCTGCCGAAAACACCACTCCGAATATGTCCAGTTGAAATATCGTGCCGGCGAGAATGGCAGCAAATGCGGCCATCGTGCCCAATGCTAAAGCCATGCGCAGAAACGAAAAGTCCGCTCGGGAAACAAACACCGTCATGGTTAGTCCCGCAAACACGACGCCGGTAATGATTGCCGCCGACTGAATCGAGCCCGGAAAATAAGCGTGAGCGATAAACAGCAAAGGCACAAATATCAAGGCCTGCGCCACCACGTACAGTGACAATCCGAGGTATTGCATTCCCATTGACGTGTCGCTGTGCGCCCAACGTTGGGCCAGCCAGCTGGCCCCGATAAACGCTCCCAACACGATCAACCAGGAAAAACCGGTAATGCTCGGCATGAACGCGGCGATCTGTTCCCAAAACACGGTCAGTATCGCCGCTTCCAAAATCACAAACGCAAAAATCGCTCCCGCCAAATGCGTGTACGTGCGGCGAATGAAGCCCAACCGGTCGGTGATGTCCGCCTGCGCCGCCGGAACCGTGTAGTTCTGCGCCAGTGCCGCGTAAGGATTGGCTTTCGAATTCTCAAATTCTTTATTTAGACTCATAACTGATTCCTAATAATTGAGCAGAGATCAGGCACCTTACCCCGACTAGACGCCGGCGGATACTGCCTCGCCCTTCTTCACAGCTTAAAGTTAGCCTTGTTGGCGATTATCGTCAACTTTGACCGTCCGGCTCGCCAATTCCAGGGCTGCCGCCCAACTGCCGGCACCGCGCCACGATCCCAAAATGAAGAATACTTGACATTCGCCGCAGGGGTTCACAAAATCGGCTCGCACCGTCGCACGCAACCCCTGATCGGCTCCCCTGATTTTGCGACCGCCCGGCAGGCCGCGCTCGGGATCGACATGCGGATTGCCAGCAGGATACCAGGCCACGAACCCAAGTCGGCTGACTGTTTAGCCGACATGGAAGAAAACATCAATCCAGGATGAGAGCTGCGGAATGATTCTATCTGGCGACGAAATCCATCAAAGTTTGGGTTCCGATATCATCATCGAACCTTTTGACACGGCAAACCTGAATCCCAACAGCTACAACTTGTCGCTGCACCACGAAATCATGACGTATGAAGAGGTGGTGTTGGACATGCAGAAGTGCAATCGGATTCGTCGGCTGACCGTTCCCGACAGCGGTCTGGTATTGCAGCCCAACAAACTGTACCTGGGTCGAACTGTGGAACGGACGGAGACGCACAACCTGGTGCCGATGATCGAAGGACGGTCATCCATCGGGCGGCTCGGGTTATTCGTCCACGTCACCGCGGGGTTTGGGGATGTCGGTTTCTGTGGCTATTGGACGTTGGAAATGTTTGCCGTCCAGCCCGTTCGCATCTATCCCGGGGTGGCCATCTGCCAGATTTTCTACCACCAGATCTGCGGGGACATCACGGAATACTGCAGCGAAAAATATCAGAACAACCACGATATCCAGCCCAGCCTGTTGTTTCGCGAACTCAATCCCGGCGCCGAAGAAGAAGACGCGCAATTAAACTTGGGCTTTGAATAAGCCCAGCGGCGATGTTCCCCGCGACGGTCCCCGCGACGTTCCCGGCGATGTTCCCGGCGATGTTCCCGGCGATGTTCCTGGCGATGTTCCTGGCGATGTCGAAGCAAGCCAGTTGCCGAGACTTTGACGATTGTGGTTGCTTGCCGGTTGGGCGGCCGCTGCGGTTTAAGATTTTTTGGTCGTGTGGATCGCACCGGTGCCGTCGCCGCCCTTTACCGGAAACTGGCTGAATTTCTTGAAGATAAGCATTGTCGGCGCGGGTCGGCTGGTTACATTCTCAATAGTCAGTTTGCCATGAACTGGCGCCGAAATCTTTGTATTCGGATCGAGACTAACTTTGCCTAATACGACTGCCATGAGTGACGTTGACCAGTTGCTGTTGAACGCTCAATTGCGGGAAGAAATCGAACCTTACTTGGACGAATCGATCGCCATGCTGGACGCCAAGCGCCTGCCGATCGATGTCGAGAACGCATTTCTCGCTTCGATGTTGGCCTGGGAGCGAGCGCCGGTGCTGCCCATCCGCCAGTGGTTTGAGCCGGAGATTCGGCCGCCGTCACTGGAAACGTTGGATGATGACCAGTTGCGGCAAGAGTTGCACCAGTTGATCGGCCGGCTGTACGAAAAGAACATTGTGCTGCAATACACCGATCATCTGTCGGATCGCCAATTGATCTGTTTGATCATCCGCGATATTTTGCCTGCCCAGGAAAAGCAGGTCGGTAATCCGGAAAACACCATTTGCTGGCAATGCATTGACGACGACGTCGATGCCGACATTTGGTTGCGGTATTACGCTACCGACCGTGAGCGGGCGGAATGGCAAGCCGCTAATTCTGATCTGATTTTGCCGCCGAAACAGAAGTTGCCGCACCCCCGGCGACTGCCCGGCGTTCGCTGACACCGGCCTGACTATCCGCACCAATCCTTCCGTCGTCGCCCGCCAGAACGAGGTAAGGTGCCAATCGCGACCGATAAGCCGATGTTGTGCGGTATCGGTTAAATAACCTGCCCGATGTTGTTATTTCGCAACAGACGCCCGTTGAAATCGGATTTCTCGAAGTTACACTGTAATTTTGCACGACGCTCATCTGAGTTGCGGGCCGACCGACGGACCAATTTGTCCGACAACTTTTCGCACGCACCTTCCATTTGGCGAAAACCACAGGCCCTGATCCCGCCGCAACCATGATTGCACCGTTTGATTTTGCACCGAGTTATTGCACCGTTGAGTCCTCGACATGGTCGAACACCTTGAACGTCCAGTATCTGTGTTTCATCTATTAGGTTCGATTCGAAACCATAAGTTCCTGGCGGTCATTACATTTTTATTCGTATTTGCCCTGGCGGTCGCTGCCTGGCTATGGCTCCCAAAACAATACGGTTCCGAGGGCCGCTTGTACGTGCAACTGGGCCGAGGCAATGTCGGATTGGACCCGTTGCCGGAAGACTCGAATCGTGTTTCGATTCAAGACACGCGCGAAACCGAAATTCGTTCGGTGGTGGAGTTGCTGAAAAGTCGCGGCTTAACTGAACGGGTAGTTGACCAAATTGGCGCGGAACGCATTCTCGAAAATGAGCTGCGCTTGCCCTTCGACATCGAAGCATTCGCCGCCAGCTTGTCACCCAATCCCGCGGCCTCGGACATGGACCAGACCGAGTATCGGCGTCTCATGACTCGGGAGAAGGCCGTAAAAAAGCTGCAAACCGACATGTCGGCGTACAGCGAGAAAAAAACTTCCGTGATCGCCGTTCACAGTTATGCGGCATCACCGCAATTGGCCCGAGAAATCGTCAACGCGCTGATGAACGGTGTCAAAGAACTTCATGTTGCGGTGCACGCGGCTGGACAATCGAAAGATTTCTTTGACCGCGAATTCGAATCACAAAAGCAACGGTTGCAACAATCGGAAATTGCGTTGCGCGAGTTCCGCGACATGCACGGTTTCCTGTCAGTCGATGAAGCTCGCACCACGTTGAATGGCGTGATCGACAAACTGGAGAACCAGCTGGTGGACGTGGGCATCGATCTCCAACAGTCGCGACAAACCGTCGACGCTCTGCAACGCCAGATGGCTTCGATTTCCACTCAAATCGAGACTCCGACGATGGGCCTGGAGCGGGCGTCGACCGAATCGGCACAAGGCCAACTGTACGCGAGACGTGCCGAAAAGGCCCGTTTGGTGGCCAAGTACAACGAAAATCATCCGCGCATCGACGAAATCAACAAGGAAATCGAAAAACTGCAGGCGGAAATCGACG
>JBFILF010000081.1:0-14812 GCA_041599835.1 Pirellulaceae bacterium | reverse complement strand
GCTCCCGCCGCGGAGCCCCAGGTGCCTTATGAGGCGATTGACCAAACGTACCATTGGACACCTCACAATGCCGCACCGTACGTCAACGCCTCAAACAATAATCCAACGTCTCCTTCATCGGCAACTAACGTCGAAGCGTCCGACCCTGCGGCAACCGCATCGCAAGCGCCCAGCGCTGTTGTGCCGCCGGCGGAAGATTCGGCATCCACTAATCCCATTAACAAGGGCGTCGTACGGTCACAAAAGCAATTCAACTGGGATCAATTGCCGTACGTCGATTATCGAGGTGGCAGCCAGACGCCGGCTGCGGCCCAGCCGCAACCGGAAGCCAAGCCTGATAAGAAACGCACGACGATCTATAACCCATTTTTCCGTTAATCGATTTTTAGAACCGTTAAACGCGGACAGGGACGTACGCGAAATGTCAGCACGCCAAACTTATTCCGCCATATTCGCCGGCTCCATACTCGTTGCCCTTGCTTCGATTACCGGATGCCAATCGACACAGACAGCCGGCTGGTGGAATCCGTTTTCCCAGCTGTCGAGCTCGGACGAAGTCAAGTTCGAGCAACCTGCGCGGATGGCCGTCATCTGGCGCGAATCAACGATTAGCCAGCCCGGCCGCGGCACGGCTCGTGGATTCGGGGGCCGCGTGTATTTTTATAACCAACAGAACGAGCCGATTCGTGTGGACGGCGAACTGACGGTTTACGCGTTTGACGATTCGACATCCTCAACACAGAACAACGTGCCAGATCGCAAGTATGTTTTTAAACAATCGGATCTGCAAAAACACTTTAGCGAAACTGACTTGGGCTCGTCATACAGCATCTGGATTCCGTGGGACAAGATCGGTGGCCAGCGCAAAACAATCGCGCTCCTGCCCGTTTTTCAGCCGGAGGGTGGGATGATCGTCAATGCCGGGCAGTCGATTGCCGTGTTGCCCGGAAAAACAGCTGAGAATTTGCTAGCTCAACAAATATCGGACGACGAGTCCGAAAAGAATTATGTTCGTCAAGTCAGCGGGACGTTTCCAGCGGCCGATGGCAGCTCCAACACCAACCTTTCCCAACGTACGATCGATTCGGTTTTGTCTCCGGCGATCCGCCGAAAACCCACGACCATCCGCGTCCCGCGGTCACTGGGTCGACGAATGACCGAACTGACTCAATTGGAAAGAGCCAACGGAAAAACATCCGGGGCTGGTTTCACCAATGAATCGACATCACAGGAAGAACAGAAAATCGCTAACTCTGAATTGCAACCGCAAGCCGATTCATCGGTAAATGCGCAAACCCAATTGCCGGCGGCGACCGCACGGCCCGTGTTTGGCCGCCCCGGGGCACTTCGCTAATTGCCCATCGATGCTAAGTACCCATCGATGTTAATTGCCCACCGATTCAGATAACAATTGCTGCCGAAACATTTCGCACAGTTCCTGCAGGCGGGCGATGGACAACTGTTCGGTTCTGGCATCGGCGTCCAATCCAGCACGTGCCAACACGTCGTCAACCGCCGGTTTGCTTAAACGCCCCTTGAAGGCACTCACGGCGACACCGCGCAAAAACTTGCGGCGGTGAAAAAACATCGATCTCACAAACTCATGGTAGAACAATACATCCGGAATCTGCTGCCGCCGTTCTGGTCGATGTTGGATGTGAATAATCGCCGATTCCACTTTGGGCCTGGGCCAGAAAACGGTTGGCGCCAAAACCCGTATCAGCGACACGTCACAAAGACTTTGAATCCACACACTCAACGCCCCGTAAGCCTTCGAGTTCGGTTCCGCCATGATCCGATCGGCCAACTCCTTTTGAATCGTTACCGTCATCGTTTCGGGCACGACATCCCATGACAGCAGGTTGGATACCAGCGGCGTCGCAATGTTGTAGGGCAGGTTAGCCGCTAATTTGAAACGGGCATGGGGCACGTCGGACATCGCCTGCTGAACAGCCTCCAGGATATTTGGGTGGATCCGGTTCTTACTTTTTAGAACGTCCTGATGGATCATCTGGACGTTGCTGAAAGAATCTAGCTCTTCGGTGGCCAGTTGAAACAAATGCGCGTCAATCTCAACGGTAATCACCTGTGCGGCCCGTTCGGCCAAAAGTCCCGTCAACGAACCGACACCCGTCCCAACCTCTAACACCACATCATGCGACTGAATGTCTGCCGTGCGGGCCAGCAATTCAATTAAGTTGAAATCGATCAGAAAGTTTTGGCCGTGTCGGGAATTGGGTGACAAGCCAACTTCGGAAAACCGCCGCGTCAAATATGAAATCGTCTGTTTGGGATGCTTCGTCATCGTCAGCCAGCGGCAAAACCGTGCGTTAAACGTGGTCTATTTGTGTTGGAATTCCAATTGACGCTGGACGTATTTGGCTAACAAATCCGTTTCGATGTTGACGGCGTCTCCGCACTGCCGCCGACCCAGCGTCGTTACTTCCAGTGTGTGCGGAATCAACGCCACGCTGAACCGATCGTCCTGGACGTCCACCAGCGTTAGGCTGACACCATCCACCGCCACTGATCCTTTGCTGGCCATTTGCCGGGTTAGCGTCCAGGGCACGGCAAACCAAAATTTTTTCCAATCTTGGAAATCTTCAATGTCGTCGACACAGCCGACGGCGTCCACGTGCCCCGTCACATAGTGGCCTCCGATCCGATCTGACATCGTCATGGCCCGTTCCAAATTCACCGTCGATCCGCTGGCGAGCTGCCCCAAATTAGTCCGGTTGAGCGTCTCCTCGACCGCCTCGAATGCAAGTTCGGATGCGTTGGCCTCAATGATTGTCAGGCAACATCCGTTGATTGCGATGCTGTCGCCTACTTTGGCGCCGTCGGCAATCCGGGCTGAATCGATCCGCAACCTAGCCGTCGTTTTCAGCCGCTCAAAATTTTGAACGGTCCCGATCGCTTCGACTAATCCGGTGAACACTTAGTTGATCCAAAATCGCTCAAACTGTCAGTTGTTTTGCAAGGTGTAGACAACCTGCAATGTACGCCACACGATTTTTTGTGAATAGTCATCGACGCCCATTCCGCAGCTGACGATCGGTCGCAGGGGCCCGATGGCCGGCCGAGATATCAACCACTTGTCTTGTCGCGGCCTGTCATCCTCACGCGCCGGCGTCCCCTTTCCATGATACTTTGACTGCGACAAAATGTTGGTTTTCGGCGACTTGGTTAACTTGCAAGCGCAAAGTGATCTATGAATACAATCGTTAGCGTGCACGGGCGGCAGATTCTCGATAGTCGTGGCAATCCAACAGTTGAAGTGGATGTTTTGTTGGCCGATGGTTCTTTTGGCCGAGCGGCCGTACCCAGCGGGGCCAGCACTGGCGTTCACGAAGCGCTTGAATTGCGGGATGGAGATCCGGCGCAGTACTTAGGCAAAAGTGTGCTGCAAGCCGTCGAGCATGTGAACGACTTGATTGCCGAAAATCTGTTTGGAGTCGAAGCCACCAATCAAGCCGAGATTGACCGGCGACTAATTGAACTGGACGGCACCGAAAACAAGCACAAACTGGGGGCAAACGCGATGTTGGGCGCGTCGCTGGCCACCGCCAAGGCAGCGGCGGACTACCTGGGCATGCCGTTGTTTCGGTACCTGGGTGGGGTATCGGCCCGCGTGCTTCCGGCTCCGATGATGAACATCATCAACGGTGGACAACACGCGGATAACAACGTCGACATTCAGGAATTTATGGTCATGCCGCTGGGATTCGATCGATTCAAGGACGCGTTGCGGTGTGGCGTCGAAATCTTTCACCATCTCAAATCAGTGCTCGCCGAACGCGGCTTCATCACGACGGTGGGAGACGAAGGCGGATTTGCGCCAAATTTGGAAAGCAATCGCCAAGCGCTGAACTTGATCATGGAGGCCATCGAGAAGTCGGGCTACGTGGCGGGCCAGCACGTATGGATCGCGCTCGATGCCGCCGCCACCGAATTTTACGACGCGGCATCCGGTCTTTACGCCGTCGACGGCAAACAACTGTCGTCAATGCAAATGGTGGATTTTCTGGCGGACTGGGTCGACCAATATCCGATCTGTTCCATCGAGGACGGCTGCAGTGAAGACGACTGGGACGGTTGGAAAATGCTCACTCAGAAATTGGGCGGGCAAGTGCAACTCGTTGGGGACGATTTGTTTGTGACGAATACCAGCCGCCTGCAGCAAGGTATCGAAAGCGGTGTGGCGAACAGTATTTTGATCAAACTGAACCAAATCGGCACGCTGACCGAGACGATCGATGCGATCCAGCTGGCCGCCCGTCACGGCTATTCCTGCGTTACCAGCCATCGCAGCGGAGAAACCGAAGACGACACAATTGCCGATTTAGCCGTTGGCTTGAACACCGGTCAGATCAAAACGGGCTCGGCCTCCCGCAGCGATCGCATGGCCAAATACAATCAGCTGTTGCGGATCGAAGAACTGCTGGGGCAAGATGCTGTTTTCGGGGGAGGCTTGTTCCCGAAAACCGCCCGGTCCGTAACGGCCTGATGACGCGATTACCAGCCGCAGCTGGTAGGCCATCGCCGCAGACTCGACCCAGACCGCCGGCTTTGTCAGCGGCCGCCGCATCGGCACCCTTGACTCCGGAGCGGGGATGCCTGATCCTAACGGCATTGCCCGGTTTAAAACAGGTTTTCTGTGCCGTAATCCGGGTTTTGCATGCCATGTATTAGCGGCGGCGGCAACTAGGTGGAAACCCATCCGGCTGATCGGGTTTCTAGTATTTCGGGCAGGATCGAATTAGACTGTCCTTCCCATCAAACTCAATGGCCACCGGGCCCTCAAATCATCAATCAGGTTTTTCGTGTGCTGGAGATATCTAAGAAAATGCGTGCCTTAATGCTCGTTCTTGTTTCTTGTTTGTTGCTGAACGGTTGTAATCAAACGTCGACATCAGGCAGGTTTATGACGCTGGATGAACTGAAAAAGTCGAAAGATTTTGAAGGGTTCGAAGTCGTGGTCGAACCGGATAAGGAAGGTCCTTATCAGCTCATCGAAGCGGCCACCAATGACGTGCCGCGGGAAGCCCGGTCGCCGTTTCATCGCCAAACCAATTACGATGGAACACAGTTTATTTTCAAATATGAAGATTCCATCGGCTATGGTTTCCGTTCTCATGTGTTGCTCACCAAATCCGGTGAAACGACATCGCTGTTGCTGCGATCACTGGAAACCAAACCGTCGACATTCAATCCGGGAGGCGGTGGCGGCGACCAATCATCTGACCAGGATCCGGACCAAGGCGACGACAAGAGCGGCGACGACAAGAGCGGCGACGACAAGAGCGGCGACGACGGTCCATAATCGAGCTGGCCCAGCGGATGCCGAATCTGACAGATGGACGCCTGCGCGATTCGCGGACTTGATCGCTCGTTGCGTGATCAACTATGCAATCGCGGTGGGACATGAGTTGGCCAGGGATACCTGGCTTGGCTCAGCCTGTTCGGTCCGTCGGCGGCCATGTTTTCACAAGCCATTTTGGAGGCCAGATTGATATGACGAAGCGACTATGCCGCTGGGGAATTATCAGTACGGCATTAATCGGGCAGAAAAACTGGCAGGCGATCCATTTATCCGGAAATGGCACCGTGGTTGGCGTGGCCAGCCGTGATCCGAATAACGCTCGCGATTTTATCGAACGGTGCCAAAGTCGTTGTCCATACGAAACGCCGCCGACGGTATTTGATGACTATCAATCGTTGATTGGCAGCGACCAGATCGATGCCGTCTACATACCGCTGCCAACCGCCTTGAGGAAACCGTGGGTCATTGCCGCTGCCAACGCGGGGAAACATGTTGTTTGCGAAAAACCGTGTGCCGCCGATGCCGACGATTTGCAGGAAATGATCGGTGCTTGCCGCGAAAACAACGTGCAGTTCATGGACGGCGTGATGTACATGCACACGCAGCGAATGAAACGGATTCGCGCCGCGCTGGATGACCCCCAGAATGTCGGCGCGATCAAGCGAATTGCCTGCCAGTTCAGTTTTTGTGCGCCGGACGATTGGATGCAATCCGACATTCGCGTCAACAGCGAACTTGAGCCACACGGCTGCTTGGGCGACCTGGGATGGTATTGCATTCGATTCGCGCTGTGGACGATGAATTGGCAGCTGCCACAAAGGGTCACCGCAACCATGTTGGCCGAGCATGCAAGGGCCGACAGCCCGCAGCCGGTTCCAGTCGAGTTTTCCGCCGAGCTATTTTTTCCGGACGGTGTGTCCGCCGGTTTCTACTGCAGTTTCCGCACCCATCACCAGCAATGGGCCAACATCAGCGGGTCCCGCGGCTATTTGTACATTCCTGATTTTGTATTGCCGTATAAAGGCGACCAACTGAGCTTTGAGATTTCCAATGCGGATTTTGTAATCGACGGGTGCGATTTTCACATGGATGATCACCGCCAACGAATTAGCGTACCGGAATCCGCCAACAGCACCGCCAACTCGCAGGAAACTAATTTGTTCCGCACGTTTGGAGATTTGGTGGTGTCAGGTTTGACCGATCCGCATTGGCCGGAGATTTCGTTAAAGACGCAACAAGTGATGGACGCTTGTTTTGTCGCGGCAAAGCAGGAACAGCGAAGCGGTCAGCTAGTCAGTTAGCTACTTGCTGGTTGGCTGGCAATTACCGGCTTTCCGCACCTTTGCCGGACAAATTGCCTTACGTTATCGGGCGCTTGTCTGCGAATGACCGGCGCTGTCCGGCGCCCGGCCGTGGATACCCATTTTGAATGCGTCCCACACAAATGCCCAATAGGACGAATAGATGGGTGCCCCGGCCGCCCGATATTCCGGCAACAATAATCGATGTAGCTTGGGCAGGTTGTACCACGGAATTGACGGAAACAGATGATGTTCCAGATGATAATTCAAGTTGATATTAAAAAAAGAATAGAGCCGCGTGCTGGTCACGGTTCGCGTTTGCGTTAGCGGATGCCCGGGTTCGGTCAACTCATGCTCGGCCCAGCCGCCGCGAATATTCGCGATCAGCGCGGCAGCCAATAACGGAATCAACCAGCAATGAACCACCACGTCGAGAAACTGAAAACGAAAAGCGAAAAACAACAAAAGCCCCACACTAGCCACCGTGATGATCGTCTCGACCGCTAATTTTCCCCGATCCTTTTTTGTGCCGCGCGTAAACACAACCAGCGGCAGCCGCATGTGGTACAAAAACACGCCAACGATGGCCGATGTATAAAAGATAATTGACTGCATTATCCGGTTACTGGAAAAATTCATCATGGAATCCGGGTCGTGTTCGGTCCGTGTATGCTTGTGATGCAGCAAGTGGCTTACGCCGTACCCCGTAATTTGAAACAACGTCGGCAATCCACACAAAAATCCCACCCAACGATCCAGTTGCCGGCTGCGAAACAGATTGCCATGAATAGCTTCGTGCATGAAATTACCCAATCCGTGAATTAGTACGCCGATAAACAGGTAACCGGGCAGTCTCACGTACCAAACTGGGTACGACATCAACGCGATTCCAGTGCCAATCCACAAGACGACGAATAACAGCGCGACCAGGTTCCACCAGGGATTGATGTGATGCAGTTCGCGAATCGCAGATCGCTGTTGCCGCGACAGCGTCTCCATCCATTCCGCTTGAGAGGTGGTCATGCAGCTTCCTTTCTATATGGCTCGGCGTACGTCGCGAGCGTCTAAAGGACCCGTGTAAGAAAAGCACCAGTATGATAGCCGAGTCGTCGGTTGGCGTCGACCGAGGTGTCCGGCCAGGTTCACCAGACAGCTGCCGCGCAGATCTCTCATCCGAAGCTCATATCTCAATCTGTAATTACTCCACCGATCGACGTTTTAAAAAATTCTCCGCCATCATGCAACGCGCGCTGCCGCCCCCATAAGATTCAATCGTCGGAATTGAAATCGCCATCAATTCTGATTCCTTGCTTAGCGCCGCCAGCTGTTGTTCGCTAAAAGCACGCAAAGCGGAATCTGACATCACGACCAGCGGCGGTTTTTCCGGTCGCGCCAACTGCAACAGGTTTCCACAAAATCGTTTGACCTGATCGAATGAAATGACGACCATCAGTTTGCCGCTGCCAGTCAATTCCCGTTCGACCAACCGGCGTTCCGAGCCGTCACGGATGGATTCCAGACAAACGACACTAAACGACGTCCCCAACGCCAAGATCACGTTGGTATGGTACACGGGTAATCCGGTCTCGTCGGCCGCATGAAATAAAACTGGGCGAAAACCCATCTTGTCGCAAAATGTTGCGACCAGTTCTGCACTGGTCCGCACGCTGCGACAGGCATAGGCGATTCGATGCACGTGATCCAGCACCAGGCTGCCAGTCCCTTCCAAGAACCGATTCGAACTGACTTCATCGTGCAACGACCACACTCGTTGGACTTGAAATTGTTTCCGTATTCTTTCAATCACATCATCGCGGATTTCCAGCCGCCGCGACGGGGCAAACATGGGGTAGGTAATGACCGTTCCATCGGCATGAAAACTGATCCAGTTGTTCGGGAATACGGCATCATTCTTAGGCGGTTCCAGGGAATCCTGTACGACCATCACGTCGACGCCGGCATCGCGTAGCTGATCCACGGCACGGTCGAATTCTTCGATGGCTTTCCTGCGAATCGCCTGAGCATCCAGATCGAGCTGGCTTTGTTGGAACGCGTTGCTGGCCGCCGTTTCGGGGTTCGGCCCGAATCGGGCCGGCCGCACCATGATGAGCTGGTTCGTGATTTGTTTTTGCCTGGTCATGGCCGTCTCTGGAATGAAGGTGCTCCCGCCGGGCCGGGATCGGACGACGCCGAGAACCCTCAGCCGTTCGCAATAATTGTGTTAAATCAACTTCCGTCGAAATACTTGACCAACACTGCCATTCCTTGCCCGCCACCCACACACAATGTCGCCACACCGAGCGCGCCGTTCCGGCCGATTGCCGCCAGCCGATCGTGCAATGTGATCAACAAACGCAAGCCGCTGGCACCCAGCGGATGACCGACCGCCATCGCGCCGCCCCAGGTATTAACTCGGTCAGCCGGCAACTGCAGTTCCTCGATCGACGCCAGGACCTGGATCGCAAATGCTTCGTTGATTTCGTAAGCGGCAATATTATCTGCGGTTAATTGCTGGCGCTGGAACAGCAAGCGGGTGGCGGGTACGGGGCCTAAACCCATCACCTCAGGTGCAACATGCGCGACTGTGGCGTCGATGATTTCAATCCCGTGCTCAACACCCAGCTCAGTTGCCAGCGACTTTTCCAAAACCATTCCACAAGCCGCACCATCGGTCAGCGGCGAACTGGTGGCCGCCGTGACGACGCCGTTTTCATCGAACGCCGGCGCCAAGCTGGCCATCTTGGCGCGATCGACTGGATACCGAATGAACTCGTCGCGCTCGATCAGAAACGGGTGAATCTGGTGGTCGTAAAAACCGTTTTCGTACGCGGCGTGGGCTCGCTCGTGACTGGCGGCAGCCAGGTCTTCCTGCCGATCGCGAGTCATTTGCGGATAGCGGCGAGCAACTTCTTCAGCGGTGTCACCGTTGGGGATGTATGCCTGCGGATAAGTAGATTTGATGCGGTCGGATTCGGAAAAGTTAGCGCCGCGCCGCGGAACCCGGCTCATCGACTCGACACCACCAACGACAATATGTCCATTCCATCCGGATTTGATCCTGGCTGCCGCAATCACCGCAGCTTCCAATGAACTGGCGCACAAGCGATTGACGGTGGCTCCAGGCACGTCCAATCCAGCACCCAGGGCTGCCATGCGGGCCAGGTTATAACCCTGTTCCCCTTCGGGGTAGGCACATCCGACGATCAGATCTTCTGCCGGATGATCCCACAGCGCGGAATACCGATTGCGGTTAGCACGCAACAACTCAACCAACAAATCATCGGGCCGAGTATCGCGGTACGCACCTTTAAATGCTCGCCCAAAGGGAGTTCGCATGCCGGCAGTAACAATAGCTTGGTTCACAGGGCCGTTGTCCTGACATCAACAAAGGCGCGGGTGAGGGCCCGTTGGAAATTGATAAGGCGAATGGCGAGTGTCATCGCCGAGTGCACCACGGAAGTTTCGACAAATTTCCACAGCTGGACAAGCCGAGGGTGCTTGGTCATGCAAAGCAGTCACATCCGATGGGGCAGACCCGAAAGAACCAAGGCGTGACGCCGTTGCCACGGCTGGAATTTTCGTCTCGACCAGCCTTGTTTCCTTTTCACATATCCGCCGCCACCCGTTCACGCGCCGCCTAACAATTCGTCTGCAATTCCCAAATCGCCCTGCGAAACGCCGTCCGCCAGTTTCTCAATGCGAAACACCGCGCCGGTTGGCGTAAAAATTCCCAGATCGGTAACGATGGTGTGCACGACTTGCTGCCCCGTCAGCGGCAGTTGGCACTTCGGCAATAACTTGCATTGCCCCGACTTGGAAAAATGCGAAAGCATCACAATGATTCGTTTGGCGCCGTTGACCAGGTCCATCGCGCCGCCCATGCCCGTCACCTTCTTGCCGGGAATCATCCAGTTCGCCAGATTCCCCTGGACGTCGACTTCCATCCCTCCCAGCACACAATAATCGATGTGACCACCGCGAATCATTCCAAAGCTCGTGGCGCTGTCGAAATAACTGGCGCCCGGTCCGACCGCAATGGTCTCTTTGCCGGCGTTGATCAAGGTGGGCGAAACCGTGGCGCGCGTGGGTCGGCCGCTGACGCCCAGCACCCCGTTTTCTGAATGAATCATCACGTTCATTTCTGGCGGCATGCGTTCGGCGATCAACGTAGGCATTCCAATGCCCAAGTTCAGGCTGCAACCCGCTTCGAGCATGGCGATGATTTCATCCGCCATCTGGAATTTCGTCCAGCCGGCAACGTGATCGGTCGCATCGTTCATGGTTTGTTTCTCGTTGATGGCTACCTGTTTTGAGACTTGCGGCGCAGCATGTGGTGATAATGTTGGGCAAACCGGTGAGCCTCATCGCGCACGTATTGCAGCAAGCGGAGGGCAAACGAATGCCGGCTCAGCTTGAGCGGTTCCGCATGGCCCACGCGAAACACTTCTTCGTCCCGCTTGGCCAGCGACAGCAGCGTGGGCGATTGAATTTCCAGCGCGTCAAACGCCGACTGTGCCGCGCTCAACTGCCCCTTGCCGCCGTCAATCAGCACGATGTCCGGAAATACCTGCTGGTCGTCGACCAATCGGCTGTAGCGGCGGGCGACCACTTCATTAATGCTGCGATAATCGTCGATTCCCTTCACTTCTTTTATTTTGAACCGTCGGTAACCCGGTTTGAACGGCAACCCGTCAATGAACTGCACGAGACTGGCTACGGTTTGACCGCCTTGCAAATGCGCAACGTCGATGCCCTCGATCGTTCTCGGCAATTCGTCCAACCGCAAGACTTTTCTCAGTCCGGCCAGTCCTTTTTTGGGATCGATATAAAACACTTCCGGTTGTGCGTGCGTATCCAGTTCACCGCGCTTGTCCAAAGAGCGCAACATCTGCAGCTCGTCGCGGAGGCGCGCCGCCGTCTCAAAATCCAGCTGTTCCGAGGCCTGTTTCATTTCCTGTTCGAGCTGGCTGAGCAGGCGCTTTTTGTTGCCCTCCAGAAACATCTGCAGCCTGCGAATATCTTTGCGATACTCTTCCTTGGAAATGCGCAAATTACATGGAGCGGTACATTGATTGATATTTGCCAACAGGCATGGGCGGAACCACTGCCACCGACCATCGCCTTCTTCGATATCCAGTGAACAGGTGCGGAATTTGAACACCCGCTGCAGCACTTGAATTGCACCGCGCAGCGAGCCGGCATTGGCAAACGGGCCATACAGCTTGGCACCGGCAGGCTTAGGTGTCCGCGTAAGTTCGACGCGAGGAAAATCTTCGCGCGTGGTAATTTGCAAATATGGGAACGATTTATCGTCCTTTTGCTCCTTGTTGTGCGTTGGCTGAATATCCTTGATCAAACGGGATTCCATTAACAGCGCGTCGACTTCGCTTTCGCATTCCATGTAATCGATGTCGGCAATTTCGTGGACCCAGTTGGCCAGCCGATCGTCATATTCTGCAGTTTTCTGAAAATAGCTGCCGGCACGTGACCGCAGATTTTTGGCCTTGCCGACGTAGATCACCCGCCCCTTGCTGTCCTTCATCAGGTAAACACCAGGCGCTTGAGGGAAGGCCCGCACTTTGTCCGCAGGCGCACCGGGATCGACAGCCTGTTTTTTATGCGGCGAATTGTCACTGGCAGCTTCATTCATGTCTGGATAAAGCGTATCCAATCGCTCAAACTTAGTAAAACGCATAATGACGATCTCGAAACCGCGAGGGCGACCATGCGCACCATGCAATATGCAATTCTGGTTTGGTTTGCGGCAGTACCTCTGACTTACACGGTGGTCGCCCAGGATCAGCTGCACAAATCGGACCGTGCGGCGGCAACCGGACAATCCGCTCACACGATTAATGTCCCGGACAAGGATGGAAAATCACTGCAACTTGGTTACTGGATGTTTTTTCCCCAAGATTATCGGCCTCGGCAACAAAGCCCAGACAAGGCTTGGCCATTGATGATATTCTTGCACGGCCGTGGCGAAAGTGGCGACGATTTGAACCTGGTCAAAACCTGGGGTCCGCCAAAACTGGTCGCAGACCAACCTGATTTTCCGTTTGTGTTAATTTCACCCCAGTGTCCGATTCCGCAAGGGCCGGTTCGCTCTGGATGGGATATCGTCGCGGTTAAGAATCTGATTGATCATGCGATTGCCAAACACAATGTCGACCCTGAGCGGATTTACTTGACCGGCTTAAGCATGGGCGGTTTTGGCAGCTGGCGACTTGCCGCCGCGCATCCGAATTTTTTTGCCGCTGTGATTCCGATCTGCGGCGGTGGGGATTTGACGACGGCAGATCGGCTTACCGCGGTACCGATTTGGGCGTTTCACGGTGAAACCGATCGCGTTGTTCCGGTGGCTGCCAGCAAAAAAATGGTGGAAGCCATCCAGGCAGCGGGCGGCACACACGTCAAATTAACCGTGTATCCGGATGTGGGCCATAACAGCTGGTCGACCACATACGCCAACCCAGAAATTTACAAATGGTTGCTGGACCAGCGGCGCAACCGGCATTAATTGCACCCTTTCGGACGGCTTTGCAATTTTGCGCATTGCGTACAAAATAATTGTTAACTCTCCGTTTCCATCTAGACCATTGCCAACCAGCGAGGTGTTCCATGTCATTTTTGAATCGCCGGACGTTCATCAAATCTACCGCGGCGGTTTCGGCAATGGCCGTGCCAGCGATCTCTTACGCGCGGATAGCCGGGGCTAATGAACAATTGCGATTTGCGGCGATCGGCTTTAACGGGCAAGGCAAAACGCATATCAACCAACTGAAACAACACATCGTGGCGTTGTGCGACGCTGACAAAAACATTCTGGGGAACATGGCATCGAATCTGAAGAAGGAAGATAAGGAGGTAAAGACATACGTGGACTATCGCGAGTTGATGGACGACAAATCCATTGACATTGTGTCCATCGCCACCCCCAATCACTTGCATGCGATCATCGCCATTGCCGCGGTTGTTTCTGGCAAAGACGTGTACGTCGAAAAACCGGTTTCGCATAACGTGTGGGAAGGCCGCCAGCTCGTCAACGCGGCAAGAAAGTACAAAAGAATTGTGCAGTGCGGCACGCAAAGTCGCAGCAGCCACGGCATTCGCCAGGCGGTCCAATACGTGCGAGACGGCAAACTAGGCGATATCCAATATGCCATCGGTACCTGTTATAAACCGCGCAAGAGTATCGGCAAACTCGACAAGCCGCTGGTGATTCCCTCGCACGTCGACTACGAAATGTGGTGTGGCCCGGCCGAGAAAAGGGACCTGTATCGGCCCCGTTTGCATTACGACTGGCATTGGGACTTTAATACCGGAAACGGCGATATGGGAAACCAGGGTATTCACCAGATGGATATCGCTCGATGGTTTCTCGGTTACAACGAATTGTCGCCACGGATCATCAGCATTGGCGGCCGCTTGGGTTACGACGATGCGGGAGATACTCCCAATACGCAAACGGTGCTGCACGATTACCAACCCGCCCCACTCATTTTTGAAACGCGCGGACTGCCCAAAGCCAAAAAGTTCCAAAGCGACGGATGGGGCGGCAACATGGACAATTACCGCGGCTCGCGGGTCGGGGTCATCGTGCAATGCAAGGACGGATACGTGGTGATTCCCAATTACAATCAGGCCACCATTTTCGACAACGATGGCCAGCAAATCACTCAATTCAGCGGCAGCGACAACCATTATGAGAATTTTTTGAAAGCCGTTCGTTCGCGCAATCCGCAAGACCTGAACGCCGAAATTCTGGAAGGCCATCTATCCAGCGCCCTGTGTCACACCGGCAGCATTTCGCACCTGTTGGGCCAAGTGGTGTCAGCCGAGGATATCCGCGAATCGATTGCCGGCCACAAATGGTTTTCAGACTCCTTCGAGCGAATGCTCGAACACCTGAAAGCCAACGAAGTGGAGGGGGATGTGGTGCTGGGCGCCACCCTAGAAATGGATGCGGCCGCTGAAACCTGCCTTGGCAGCGACGCTGCGAATGATTTGCTGAGCCGCGATTACCGGAAACCATTTGTGGTGGAGCAGGTCAATTAAATCGCTGCAGCTGACCACTAAGCAGATTCGAACAGGGCCGCGACCGCGCCGGAGGGGTCCTGGATCACCGCCATCGTTCCCTGGCCGCCAACGCTGCGTTTGGCGGCAACCACTTTGCCGCCTAATGATT
>JBFILF010000080.1:0-14922 GCA_041599835.1 Pirellulaceae bacterium | reverse complement strand
GGATGCCGAGTTGGAGGAACATCGAGAACTTCAAAGCGATTTGGCGCGCCAAAACAGCTTGCTTAGTTTGCGCGAGCAGGAAATTGATGCGGTGGCTCGCCAACTCGACGTCGATCGTTCGGACTTGGATCAGGAACGGGGACAGTTGCAGGTTGAGCGGCAAAATCTGTTAGATGAACATGCTGCTGAGTCGAACGCAATTGACCAGTTGCGCAGCGATTTCGAAAATCAAAAGAAACTACTGGAACAATCCCAACTTGCGCACGAAGCTGCCATGCAGCAATTTGCGCTGGATCGCGCGCTCGCCTTGGAGCGAGACAAAAGCGACTTGGCCGCGGACATGCAACAGCAGCGAGAGCAACTTGAAAACGAAAAACGCAAGTGGAACGAGCTTTGCCAGGCGGAACAAGCTCAATTCGAAGAAGAAAAACGTCGATGGCATGAGTCGTGCCAAGCGGACAAGGTCCGGCTCGAAGACCAAAAGCGCCAATGGGCCGAGTCGTGTGAAGCTGACAAAACTCGGTTCGAAAATGAAAAACTTCAATGGAACGAGTCGTGCCAGGCAGGCAAGGTACGGTTCGAAGACGAAAAGCGCCAATGGAACGAGTCTTTGCAGGTAGAAAAAGCGCAATTTGAATCTCAAAAACTCGAGTGGACGGAATTGCGCGAAGTGCAAAAAGCACAGTACGAGAACGAAAAGCGCAAATGGAACCAGTCGTGTGAAGCAGAGAAAGGGCGGTTGGCCGCTCAGATTCAGGATGTCGAGCGAAAACAAAATGAAGTAAATGAACAACAACAACAGCTGGAAAAATCTCGGTCAACATTGATCGCTCAACAGGACCAGTTGATCGCAGAACGCCAACAACTCGAAGTAGCAAACTCCCGCTTGGCCATTGCCCGCCGTGAATTACAGGAGCAGCTGGTTGAGAAAATCGCCGAAACGGACCGCGTGCGTGAAAAATTGACGCGCCAACAGTCCTTGCTCGAACGGCGCGAACAAAAACGTGATGCTCGGTCCAAGCAAGTTGCGTTGGACAACCTGTCATCTGATCAAAAGCTAACCGACGCTGCGATTTCGATGTTTCACCATCAAGCCAACGTACAACCGGAAATCCAAAGCCCATTGCCCCGCGAAATCGAGAAGGCGCAAGGTCAGATTGCCCAACGGCAGGAGGCACTGGACCAGGCCGCCAAGGATCTTGAAACCGAACGGTCACAATTCAAGCAAGAAGTTTTGCAACTGGAAGCCGCTCGCCAAAAACAGCAACGCCAGTGGAAAGACGAAATCGCAGAAATAGACGAACTTCAACGTGAAATGGAGCAAGGGAATCTCCAAATCGAGGGGAAACAAGTCGAACTGGATGAGGCCGTAAAACAATTGGAAAGCCAGCGACTTGCAATCCAGCAAGAGGCTATTGAATTTGCGTCCGCGCGCGAACAACAACAGCGACACATGGACGAATTAGTCGAAGAATTGGAACGCCAGCGGCATCAATTTGAACAGGAACAGCTCAAGGCCATTGCAGATAGCACTGCTGCTGAGAAACAAATCGCGGAACAACGCGATCAATTGGCAGCAGGTCAAGGTGATTTGAAAAAGCGTGAACGAGACCTCGATCAACAAATTGCGGCGATTGTCGATCGCAAGGTAAATGAGCTGGTGCAGTTTCGCCGCGAATGGCAAGACCAGGTTAGCCGGATGGAATCAATATTGACCGAATGCAAGCGAGCGGCAGATCGCTATGGCGTTAGCCAACAACCGGTTTCCCCTGCCCCAGCGCCGTCACTAACATTGTTGCAACGGGTGAAAAACCGCCTGGCGGTTTTGTGGGGAAGCTCGAATTAATGGGCGGACATCTGAACCACCGCAGACACGCGCATCCACGGATTTAACGCGGCCGCAAAGACGTCGCAGGAATACCAAAGCGGCTTTTTCGACCGGTTTGACCAGACATCTTCGGTCCGCAATCAAAAAAACGCTTGCAATTTACCTGCGTATATTGGACCATGAATTGTTGTAAAGGGAGAGGCTTATTTCGGGCGGGACGACCCGCGCTGACTCGGTTGTTCGCCAGGTTGGATTGCAGCTCGCATTTGAATTGCCGATTCGTGAGAGAATTGCAAACTGGTAAACCCCACTCTCGCGTTCCCTTGGACACCCCTTCCAAATTTGACCAACAAAACCCCAAGGGCTACGGACATCGGTCGATAATCTAATCGCTGATCCTCGATGCCGGGGTAAACAAGCTGCCCGCCAAATTAATGGTTCACTCCATGTCGACGGATTACTGGTCTGCCCCCAGTTTTGCAGTCAACCTTGTTGGGCCCGACGCCAATCTGACCGCGCGCTTGGACAAGCCGTTTGCGACGATTGGGGCCGACAAGGGTTGCGATATTGTGGTGCCGGATGAAAAATTGTCGCGCCGCAAGTACTATCTGCACTCGGTCTCCGATGGAATCTTTTTCGTAGACTTGTCGCCGCGGTGGACGGACGGTCCCATCCAGGGCTGGTTACAGCCATCGACTAAACTTCAATTTGGCGAATACGTAATCTCCATTGATGCCAACGGTAATGGCGACACGGCGGGCAAGCTGGCGACGGAATTAACGGCTCGCGGATCGTTAGAAGACTTGGGCCCCACGTTAGACATTCTGGTAAATGGCAAATCCATCGGCCGGCAAATCCTTTCCCGACGACTGACAATCATCGGTCGCAAAAAGCCCAGTACGATTACGTTGTCTAGTCGCACCGTTTCGCGCATGCATTGCGCTCTGTTTTTTGACCAGCAAGACCTGTGGATCATCGACTTGAACAGCCGCACTGGAACGTTCGTCGACGATGAACGAATTGACGTCATAAAGTACCCATGGGGAGCACCGATACGCATCGGGCGATTGACCCTGATCTGTGAATTTCCGTGGATTTTGCGACCGGAATCAGCCGCGTTGGAACCATCCGCCGATCGCGAATTGGTCGCCGCCCACAAATTAGACGAATTAAATCTGCCGCCTATTCCAGATGGTGGTCCCGAATCCAAATTCAAACTTAGAGCGCCTGGGCTTGAAAGTCCGCAAGTTATCGGCCATCACCGGGCTGCTGGCATCCCGACAGATGAAGAAGACAGCCAAATTGAACTGATTGATAACGCTGAGCAAATACATCAGCTGCGCGTGGAACTCGAAAAAGAAAAATTTAAATGGGCCGGTTACTGCGACGCCATCAAGTCATCCATCGCTGGAGAACTGGCAAAACTCGAACAGTTGCGCAGTGAATTGGACCAACGCCAACGACAGTTAGACGAAGATGTCGCCACATTGGAATCGGAATCAAACCGTTTGCAAGAATTGCGACAGGAAATTGAACAGGCCAAACAGTCATGGCAGAGCGGCGAGGAAGAACGCCAGCAAAAGCGTGCGACGGAAGAATCCGCGCTGACGTCACTGCGGTCCGAACTCGATGAACAAAAAACCGAACTGGAACAACTCCGTCAGGAAGTTAACGAGTCGAATACGACATTGCAAAACCAACAACTGGCTTTGGAAAACTCTCAAACCGAATTTGAAACCGAAAAGCAAGATCTTCAGGAACAATTGCGAAACATTGAACTAGAGCGATCCGAATTCAAGGAATTACAAGAGACGCTGGCGGCCCAGGACAAAGAACTTGATGAACGCGAACGGGACGTCGAGGCAAGAACTCAACAGCTGGAAAACGAACTGGCGGAATTAAGGCAAAAAACCAGTGATTTTGAAGCGGCAAAACTGGAGCATCAGCAGAAATGCGATGAGGATGTTGCCGAAGTCTCACGGCAACGTGAAGAGCTTGAACAGCAACGACACGAAATCGAACAGCAAAGTCGGCAACTGGCAGTCTTTCAGCGAGATATCGATCAGTCGGTAAAACAATTCGAGCAGGAGCGCGAAGGAGCCGTTCAAAAAGAGAAAGAAGCTCTGACGGAAGAACTCTATCGTGAGCGACAGAAACTCGACAATGAGAAACTCGAATGGGCCGAAGTTCTCAAAGCCGAAAAGGATATGATTGCGGCCGAACGCGATGAAATTAAACAGCTGCGAAATTCAGTAGAGCAACTGCAGCAAGAGCTGGCAAAAGAGCAGTCCGATTTAAATGAGAGCATGGAACAGCTGGATGCCGATCGCGAAGCACTGGTCAGTCAAAACGAAGAAGTCGAGCGCCAAGCTATCGCTCAAACCGAATTCGAATCCGCTCGTCAAGAACACGAAAAACAGGTTTCCGAAAAATTTCTGGAACTGGATCGACTGCGAAGTGAGCTGGAAAATCGCCAACTGGAAATGTCGCAGCGCCAACAACAGATCGATGAATCTGCGAACGCGCTGGACCAAAAACAGGCCAAGTTTGACGAGGAACAAACCAGCATTCGTGCGGCGCTCAGCGAACAGGAAGCTCGCAATTCAGAGCAATCAACTGAACTAAAGAGATTACGGCGCAAATTGCATCATCGGGAATTGGACTTGGAAGAGCGCACCGAGGAAGTTATTGAGCAGCGGCTGAACGAACTGGCAAGTTTTCGCACGGAATGGCAGGCGAACATCGAGGAAATGGAGAGGATCTTGCGGCATTGCCGGGAAGCTGCGGATCGTTGCGGGATTGCCGATCTAACCGATTCGCCAACTGATCCGGTGCCTCCGGCGCCTGCGAAACAGCGCCCGAAAAGCCCTTTCTCTTGGTTCTTTCGCAAATAGTCCGGCTGCGTGCCGCCGGTCGGGCACGGGCGTCGGACACGGTTCACTAAGCCGGGAAGAGTGCGCGCACCGCCGCGCGGGTCAGTCTCGACACACATCACAATGCTGAATGTTCGAGATGGAAAATTTGCGGAAAGTCATCGTCCGCAAATCGAAATGCACGATATATTGTTCCAACGTCTTCCCGAATCCCGCAAGCAGCTTGATGGTTTCCATCGCACCCATGCAGGCCACGGTTCCGGAAGTCGCGCCAAAAACCGGAAATTGTCGCTTCCAATATTGGGGTATTTCCGGGGTCACACAACGCAAGCAGGGCCGGCCACCGGCGGGAAACGTCGCGATGGTCGCTTCGGTATCATACATCGCGCAATTGACGTGTGGTTTGCCGTGTCGAACGCAGGCGTCGTTCATGGCGAATCGTTCCTCAAACATCGGAGCCGCGCCGACACATACATCAGCTTGGGGCACCCATTTTTCGGCCAGGGCATCGTCCAGATTCGACGCCAGCGCTATGACGTGCAATCGTGGGTTTAATTCTTTTAAGCGTCGTTCAACTTGAGTGATTCTGGATTTCCCGATCCAGTCGTGGGTTACCAACAGTTGACGATTCAAATCCGAGTGCATGACCTTCCCAGCATGAGCCAGGATCAATTTGCCAATGCCGGCCGCAGCCAATTCATACGCGACGATACCTCCCAGTCCGCCACATCGTGATATCAGAACCGTGCTGTTTTTTAGTCGGCGTTGACCTTCTTCACCAAAGTCGCGTGTCCATATTTGCCACTCGTACGTTGCTTTTTCTTCATCGGTCAGGAAACTAGCCGGCGTTTTGGGTAAATCGCGTGACATGTGTCGAATCGAGTCCTAGTCACCTGTTTTGTTAGCGACTGTGGAACCGGCATGCATTTTCGGCGTACTTTCGATGGTCCCGTCAACGAAACGAAACAGATGGGTACCCAGTTGCTTACCTTCTGATGCATTGTGGGTGATGTGCATGACCGTCACTTTTTCGTTTTGGTAAACCGCACGCAACAGCTTGATCATCTGTCCGCGCGTTGACTGATCCAGTGCGCTCAACGGCTCGTCCAGGCACAAGAGTCTGGGCCGAAATGAAAGGGCTCGAGCGAGCGCAACCCGTTGTTTTTCGCCGCCAGATAGCCCGTGCGGGTAGCGATTCAACAAGCGGTCGATATGCAGCAGTTCGGCCAATTGTAAAACTCTGTTTTTGCGTTTACGACGTTTAACCTTGCGTACTGTTAACGCAAATTCAATTTGTCGATCCACGCGCATGGCGGGAAACAACACGGCTTCTTGAGGGACATAGCCAATTTCGCGTTGAGCCGCTGGCAAACGAGTAACATCGCGGTCGCGCAAAACGATGCGTCCCCTCTCGATCCGACGCAAACCGCAAATTGCTTCCAGCAACGTGGTTTTGCCACATCCAGTGGGACCCATCAATATCCCGTATGCTCCGTCGGGAAACTCGAAGTGAATATCCCGAAGCATGAAATCACCTTGCCGAATCGTCAATTGACTAACCGAGTTCACGCAATCAACTCCCGGTGTGTGTCCCCGCCGAGTGTGATCAAGCGTGTGAAAATCAACACGACGATGGCAAGCGATAACATGATCAACGATGCGGCAACGGCGCCGCGCAAATTGCCGAACTGGAAATTCAAGTAAACCGTTGTCGAAAGAACTTCGGTTTTCATCCGGGTCGTTCCGGCAAAAATCAATATCGGACCGAATTCTCCCAGTGAGCGGGCCCACGCCAGTGTGAACGCCGCCACGCATCCCCGCCAAGCTTGCGGCATCGCGACCTGCGAAAACGCCTGATAGTGACTGGCGCCTAATGTCGAGGCTACTCGTTCGGGCCGGTCACTGATTTGCTCGAATGCATCGCGCATCGTGCGAATTGCGAAAGCCGCAGCTACTGTAAATTGGGCCAAAATCACGGCGGGAATCTCGTAGGTAATTCCCCGCAATCCAGGAAATCCCAGCCACGAAAACAAATTGCCTGCCACCCCATCCATCCACCTGCCCGCCGGCGTTTGAAACAAGACCAGCAAACTAATGCCGACCACCAGTGGCGGTAAGACGATCGGAATGTCCAACAGCGTGTCAACCAGGTAGCGCAAAGCGGTTAACATGCGGCGGTAAAGCGGCTTGCGTTCGAATCGCCGGCGAATCGCATCGCGACCGATCCGCGCCAGCACGTAACCGGTGGGAATCGCAACCCAAATGGAAAGGATCGCTGAAATCGTGCAGGAAATCAGGCTCAGCCAAATTGAAAATCGTACCTGGTCGTCGGCATACAATTCCTGCAAGTCGTTCCAGCTGGCAAACCGGAAATCGGCGGCAACCATCGAGACGATCAAAACGAGATACAAGATTCCAAACGCGCACATGCACGTCCAAAACGACCCGTTCCAGCGGCGCGGCAGGCGATGAGGCGTTTCGATGTCGACATCATTGCTGTTCATCTCAAACGGAGTGGTGATGCAATCGACCCCTTTCGCCCTTAATTAATGTGAAACCCATATTCCTGGAATCGCGATCGTATCTCAGCACGATTGATCCATTCAAACAGCCGCTGCATCAGCGCCGGATTGCCGGTCGATTTGGAAATCGCCCAGGGTTGGTTCGCATGTTGTCGCCCGGCCCGCGGATCGAGTTCAACGATACGCACCGATTCCAGCGTCCTCGGGTCAGCCATGATATTAGAACGATAAACAAACGCCACATCCAAGCCGCCGGACAGTAGCTGGCTAATCAAGGTGGGACCGACATCGACCGTCACCGCCGCGGTGCCCTTGATTTTCGGATACAAGTCGGCATAAGGAGGTTCGCTGAGCATTATTTCCGTGAGCCGACCCAATGCTGAAAGTTCTGGATCGCAGATCCCAATGCGCAGATTCTGGCCCAACAGATCGTTGGGCGATTTGACGCGGTCGGCCGTCGAATGGCTAACGGCCAATACAATTTGATTTTTGCTGATCGTGACCGGCTGGCCAAAATACTCATCGACCTGTTCCAAAAACATTCGGTCGCACGCCAAATAGGCGTCGGGGAACAGGTTCGGGTCCTCGGTGCTTTTTATGGATGCAACCAACTTGCCGCAACCTTCCCACCGCGTGTAAATGTTGACGCCTTCGCGTTCGGCAAATTCGCGAACCGCTGATTCGAGGACCGGTGTGAACATGGAACCGCAATATAAATGAATTTCCGGCACCTCTTCCCAGCGGTCCCCCGGCACAAACGTGAAACCAAAACTCTCAAACGCAGACTGTCCCGTTTGAGGCGCGGTCAGGTACCGTGCAAATCTGAGGCACGCTGTCGGCGAACCCGTAGTTGCCAGGATTCCGATGGCAATACTGCTCTTGGCCTGGCCGGTGTTGTCAGCTGGCGCCGCGACCTTCAACACAGTTGACCCGTGTGCCTGGTTGAGTTGATTGACCGTGGTATCCCAAATCACGGCTGCGTCTAATCCGCCCATGGCCAGCGATTGTGCCAGTGCCATGACGTTTTCAGAGTCGGTGGTTTTTTTGGCCTCCAGCTCATGTAACAGCCCTTCCCGGTCGGCGATGTCGCGAATGATTTTGCCGACGGCCGCTCGCTTGGACGCGACACCGAATTTGATTCCGTCCATGGAAACCAGTTGCCGGACGTTCCGAATTTCTACTTGGGAATTTTCCGCGACGGCAATCACGGGCATCTGTTCAGCCAGCGCAAACCGTTCGGCCACGATCCCTTCCGAGTGGGCTTGGTCCAGCAGCAAGACGTCGGCGGTAATATACATGTCCGCACCGTCGTCAACGCCAATCTCAAATTCGGATTTAATCTGACCGGCCAACTCGCCAGATCCTCCCGCCCGAACCAACTCAACTCTCGAATTGTATGTGTGGTTGTAAGCTGAAATTAATCTTTCCACCGGTTTGGCAACTCCTGCCGCGCAATAAACTCGAATCACGGGATAGTCATGCGCTTGCCGGCGGGCTTCGGGACGGAGTCGCATCGCCAGATAGCCAAGTATCACAACCACGATAATCGAACCGACGAATAACAACGCGATATTCACCGACGCAATGCGCCTCCGTGCCCTGAACATCGGACGGCATGGAATACGTGGATTCGCTCGAACACCGTTGTTGGTTGGCATGAAACGCCCGAGATTAAGATGTGTGATCGCCAGTAGATGCCGCAACATTGCTAATTATTTTCGATTTCCAACACTTGATCCGCATATTCTACCGCAGCTGAATTGTGGGTGGCGATCAATACGGCATTTCCCCGATCGGCAAACTCTCGCAGCGTTTGAAAAACCACTTGTGAATGGCTTTCATCCAAATTGCCGGTTGGCTCGTCGGCAATAACCAGTCGCGGGCGGTGCACCAAAGCTCGACACAGGGCAGCACGCTGGCGTTGACCGTGACTAAGTGATTCCGGCTTGAACCACAGTCGGTTGCCCAGTCCCAGTCGCTGCAGCCAGTCCTTCGCATCCGACGGGGAAGCGGCATGCGAGACTCGCACATTATCCAACAGATTCAGGTAAGGCACCAATTCCAATGTTTGAAACAAGTATCCGATATTGACTGCGCGATACCGGTTTCGTTCAGATGACGATAGTTCGTAAAGGTTGCTGCCATTGATCAGCACATTTCCCAATGTGGGGCGCTGCATGGCGCCGCAAGCCAGCAGCAATGTCGTTTTGCCGCTACCACTCTCACCTCGCACGACCAATATTTCACTGCCTTTCACGGAAAAACAGATATTCTCGAAGACGTTAATCGGGCCATTGCGAGTCCGATATACGTGACCCAATTGCTCGACCTGCAAAATCGGAGTTGAATCGTTCATCACTCAACTGTCCTTGCCAATCAGGTCGGCGGGATTCTTCCAAGCGGCCGCCATGGCGGGAAGGCTGCTGGCAAGAACGGCCAGCAGCACCGCAATCGCACCAACCAGTAAACCCACTGACCAATCGATCGCAAACTTTTCCCCCGTCTTGGCAAACAATGGCACGCTTTGCCACCACGCGGAAAACGATCCGGCTACGACCCCCACTAACGAACCGATCACGGTCAACACGGCTGCGCGAAGAACAAACAGGGAAACAATCGACCAATGGCCGTACCCAACCGCCTGCAAAACGCCGATTTCCGACTTGCGCTGCAGCGCGTTTAATCCTGTGAGTCCGGCGACAGCCAGCGCCAGCAACACCCACAATACATTTTGAAGCAAACTTAGATTTTCGCGACTGAGCAAACGAACGCTGGATCGCGCGCGGGCGATTTGATCGCGGCGATACAGTGCCGCACCGTCCGAAATGCGCGCCAGTTCGTTGGTCAGCACGACATCGGGTGTAAGCCCTGTTAGTTTACATTGTTCGCTGGTGCATTCGATCGCTTCAATGCGGCTGATTTGATGTTGCAGTCCGAATAAATGCTGAGCGCTTTGTAGATCAATGAACGCAGCAGAATCTTGCCACGTTCCGTTGCTGCGATTAACGCGGTCAACCGGCATGGGCTGCCCGTTAATTTCGATTGTCGTTGTTTCGTCACGCCCTATGTTTAGCGCGGCTGCCAATTCGCTGCCCAATTGCAGTTTGCCTTCGGGAATCGCTTTCTGCATGGGTGCCTTGGGGCGGCCCGGCATCGCAATCGACGCGGCGATACCTACCACTCGGGCCTGCACGCGAAGGTTCCCGTGCCGGCATTCGGCTGTGCGCTCCAACATCGGGATCAAGTGATTTAGCGAAGCCTTGTATTCGAGCAATTGCCCGACGGTCGCTTCTGGCATGGTCTCCGAGGAGTAACCACCGGCGGCGTGATATTCAAATTGGTTAACAGTTGCCGGCAATATGACAACGTTACTTCCAATGTCACGTACGTTGCGGCGAACTTCCGATTGAAAACCGGCACTGTTCACCAAAAACCAACTCAATGTTCCCGTAACGGCGGCAACGATCGCCGCCACCATCAGACTGGATTTCCAACGGTGCAATATTTCGCGAGTTGCCAGGACAAATGGATTCATCAATGCTCGTGACACGGGGGTCGTCAAAATCTAATGGCTCGCCTTGTGGACCAGCATGCCGCCACCAATCAATACGGCAAGCGCCATGACGAGCAATAGCGGCCAGGGAATTGGCAATGAACCGATATCCGTGTCGGCGCGGTCGTCCACAGTTCCTGTCGAGGGCGCGGCGGGTATGTCTTTCAGTAGACGCTGGTTATCCGATGTGGTTGGGACTGACCGATCCGACTTTGACAATGGACGATCGCGATCGTTCGATTCGCCGTCCAAGTCATGAATCACCAAGCCGCCACCCAATTCAATCGATTGTGGGTCAAACTCGTTTGCTGAATTTTTTTGAAGGATCTGGGCAACCTCGGCAATCACAAAATTTGATTTCGGGTCAAAGTTCAAACTGTTTTCTGCGGCCCGTTCGTAGCGGCGGTCCCACACGTGCAGCAGTTGATTTTCGTACAGCCAATCTCGATTCAAAGAACACTCACAATTCTGCCCGCAGATTTGCATCAGCCGGACGAGCGGGTCGACCGCAATTTCCTGGCCGGACAACACGCTACCCAAGCGGCGGCCCTGTCCGTATACGATCGCGACCTGAGGTAAATTTGATTTGTGAATTCCCAGCGAATAGAGCAACCAGTTCTCGAACCCCGCTTCGCGTTGCGAAATGGTCACCAAAGCAGGCCCCTTTTCGGTGGCTTTTTCCAACAACCACATCTGTTTGTTCATCTTGTCGATAGCGGCGCCAACGGCTGAGCGGCCACGCTCATTCGCTTCGTGAGATTTGGATTCAATTAGCACGACAACGCAAAGTGAATCGACAACTTGTTCGAGAATTGCACTTCGCGCCCGCGAAACCACCACCGATTCGATTCGCGAGTCAAACGATTGACCAGGCTCCCCAGCCACTTGCTTTGGCATGGATCCATGACGCGACACAAACATCATCGGTGAAGCGCCAAGGTCGACGTGATCCGAGTCGACGAGCCGGTTAGCCGGTTCCGAATCGATGTCGACCCACATCCACCCGAGATTCGATGCGCGCAGCCGCCGTTTCAGGGTGGAGTTCCAACGTTCGAATGTGGCATCGTCAACATCCGCCGGCTTGATTAATGTCAACTGCCACGACTTGCTATGCACGTTGACAAACGCCACGTCGCGTACACTGTATTTGCAGGGGATGGGAGAAGCGGTAAAGGCCTCGCCGCCAAACCAGCTCAGGAATGCGACGGCGAACCAAGTCCCAATGGACGCTGGCATCCGCGCGGAAACTGTTTGTGGTTCACTCATCGTTTAAACTTGATTCATCGATGCTGCGCGGCAAGAACGCCAGCGATATCTCCAGCCAGTTGCCGCATGAGCAGCCGCCACCGCCTTCGGCCGACAACAACATGCCTTGGGCGGGAATGGCACTAATCCAGCAATCGGTTCGAATTCTCTTAAATCGATTGACTTTTTGAGAGCGCACATCCCACCAGGTCGTCTCGCCCAGCCGGGAAAAAATCCCGTTGGCGCACATCGTATAACTGGAACATCCGTGCCCGCCGGGGAATCCGCGATGGATCGAAACGCCGTCGGCAAGTCGCAGCACTTCCGGTCGAATGTAAACCAGGTCCCCTTGGATCGCCGGCCGGGAAATGTGTTTGCCGTGATGATTGGCTTCCCAAGCAATCGTCTGAGACCAATTGGACATGCCGGTTGTGGCATTGAACGACGTAACGACAAACGCCTGAGTAGTCGCTTGGGAAGCGACCATGATTAAACTGCGGTACGGGCCATCACCGCCTCCCGCCAGATACAGGCTCGATAGGTGACCGCCAAACGGCTCGAGGGCGCTTTTCCACAGCCGTTCGCCAGTGTGCGCATCCAGACAAACCAATTCGTGCAATTGTTCTTCGTCAAGTGATACCCGGCGTTGGGTGGATTGCAGGTGCGGCGGATTTTGATCCTGGACGAAATAGACTCGATCGTCCAAGACCGAAATGGTGGGATGCAAAATCAAACCGGTGTATTTCCACTTGATTTCGCCGGATTCATGGTCCAGCGCAAACAACTCATCGCCGGCCACCACGTGTGTGTCCGCCCCACCGGTCGAATCAAACCACTGCGACGGACCCCACCATTTGGCGTAGACAGCCTTGGCATCAACAATGGTCCCCAGCAATAAATCCCGGTGCCGACCGATGTATCCCCAGTATTTGCCGCTAGACTGCTCTCCAGATATTGGAAGGTCGAATTGCCGTTTGAGCTGGCCATCCCGCCCGTCGATGAACCATGCCTGATTTTCGGCGGCAACGAATACGCCCTGCTCATCAGCGCACCAGTTCGCGCAGTCGTGTGGCATGTTCCATCGCATGACCTTGGGCGTTTCAACACTCCACAAGATGACGCCACTGTAGCTGTCCAGTCCAATCATTCGTTGCTGGCCTTGCAGATACAGCCGGCCGCCTGCCGCCAGCGGTGACGGCTTTCGATTCTGGCGATCAGTTTGATATCGGGGCCCCGGACGACCAATCCATTGCGTCACCAATTCGTCGAGCGATGTCGCGTCACCCAAATGTTCTCCGCCAAAGGCGCTATTGTCGATATTACCATACATGTGCGACCAGTCGCCGGAGCCTCCGATGCGACCACGCTTCCACACAATCGATTCGCCGTCAAACAGCAGCCCGCCGGCGGGCCGCACCAGTCGTCGAACGGCTGACGTGTCAACGCTGGAGATAACGATGGTGGCGGACGCACCCGGCAACTCGCCAATTGGTGTGTCGGTGACACAATACCGTTGACCATAAGGCAAATTCTGGCTGCTCAATCGATGGGCAGCCGCCCTGATCGCATCGTCAACAACCAACACGATATTCAAGTCAGTTGTAGACGCGAGCATTTTTGCAGTCTGTTGGTGACGTTCACCGATTACGTATACCAGGCCGCGAGGATTGGAAACTTCATCGATTAAACGGGCAATCTGTTTCGGCGGAATTTCGGGTTGGGCTTGCGTCCAGTTGAAATGAGTATCCAGCGAGTAACTTGGGCTTTTTCGAGATTTGTCAGCCGTACTCTCGCGAATCTGGAATTGCAGTTCGCGCCGGTAAGGCAAATCTTCAATCACGATCCGATGTCGCTTGTTCGGTTCATTGCGAGAAAACTGACGGATTCCGTCAGTCTGGATTACGTCCACGACCGTCGGAACGGCTGACTTGGTGCCAAATGAGATTTCGACCGCGCCCGGACTAACATAACGCGAATACGGCCCCCACGAGACGAAATGCTGAAGGTCGTTTTCCAAGGTGGGGCTGACTCCAAAATCTTCCGCTTTTGCCGCAAACAATTTTTGAACCGTCGTCGCCGGTACTGGAGCGGCGTAAATTCGAATTTCGTGAAGCGCGCCAATCATTGGAAATGATTCGTCGGTGTCGCGATAACATGCGACCGTAAAATACGTCGTGTCGCCGTAACTAATCGGTCCCGTTTCAGCATCGCTGGACGCCGCCAATGAACCGTTGACATACAGCCGCATTTCCTCACCGTTGTAGGTACCAACTAAATGATTCCACGACTGCGACGTGAACGACTGTTCGGCGGTCAAATATGTTATGCCGCTGCCACCCGCAGCCACGCCAAAACAAAACTTGTCGTCACGATAACCGAGCAACCATCCATGTTCGATCGAGCCGTCATCGCGAAGACAACCGACGATGCTGCCCCACGTTTGCGGTTGATCAACGCGCACCCAGGCCTCAACGGAAATCGACCGCTCGGGAGCCCTGCCCGCGTCATCATCAGCAACGATCAAGAAACCGCCATCCAGTTGCAGCGCTTCTGCATGGTCGGATTTGCCGGGGCGGACCATTACACCTTTACCGGAAAGTTGCAGATCGGCACTCCCCGCCTGATCTGTGACGTGGATTGCCTGAACCTCCATCGAATCGACATCGGTTGTGTCTTGGCCGGTCATGGCGGACCGGTGAAAGACCCAGCGGTGCAAAATGTTTTTTTCTCGTACATTGGCTACCGGAGGCGAAGTCCATTTGTCCGGTGGGGATACCCCGGGGTGGACACGCAAATCTGGCGTCGAGCGGCCGCTGCCTTCGGCGAAAACGTGCAACGTTCCAGTGTCGGTGGCAGCCAACAAATGATCGCCGGCAACGGCCAAACCAAAAACGCGACCGT
>JBFILF010000079.1:0-14930 GCA_041599835.1 Pirellulaceae bacterium | reverse complement strand
GGTCGGAAACAAAGAAATTGTGGAAGTGGCGTTTGATCCGAGCCTGCTCGACTACCAGACGTTACTGGACCAGGCGCGGTCGATGGAGTGCGCCTCGACGGTATTCACGCACGACGATCAACAACATGAATCCGCCGCCCAAAAAGTTGGCGATCAAGTAATTGATGCGCGACAGGGATTGGAGACGCGCGCCGCAAAACCGTCGGATCAAAAGTATTACCTTCGCCATTCCCTGTACCGGCACTTGCCGCTGACTGAACTGCAAGCGGTAAAAATCAACGCGCACCTTTTTGGCAAGCCCGATCATGAGGCCGTCCGCCGTTATCTCAGCCCGCGGCAATTGACGTTGCTGGCGGCCATTGAGCGGCGATTGGCCGACGATCCCGATGCACTCCAAGACTGGGTATTCCTTGATCACATCGGTGGGCTGGACAGTTACGACCAAAAACTGCGCCAGGCCTTGGGATTGTAAACGAGAATTCGCCCTCAAATTTGCTCGGCGACATCTCCAAACGGGTTGCTGGGCCGCGGCATCCACCGACAGAGACCAATCCCGAAGAAGTAAAGTGCCGTCAGTGGCACGCCGAGCATGATCATGCTGACCGGATCGGCCGGCGTCAAAATCATCGACAACACGCTGATGATCATCACCGCAATCCGCCACTTGCTGGTATAGGCTTCGACCGAGAAGATGCCAATGCGATTCAGAAACAACATGACCAACGGCAATTGAAACGCGATCCCGAATCCCAAGGGCAAAAACATGACAAAACTCAACCATTCGCCGATTCGCACTTGGGGATTGATGCCCATACTGGCATTAAATGTGAACAAAAACGTCAGCACGGGCTTAAACACGAAAAAGAAGGCCAGGCAAACGCCAAACACAAACAGAGCAATGCTGATCGGCAAGTAGTAGTGCACGTATTTTTTTTCGTGCGGGTACAGTCCCGCCGCCACGAACAGCCAGAGTTGGTAAAACACCCACGGAGCCGATAACACCAGGCCGGTGATGATGGCGGCCTTGATCCAGGTCACAAATGGCTCGTGAGGCGACAGCGATTGCGTGCTGACCACGGTGAACTGCCAGATCTCGATCGGCGTCAGTTCGATGGTCGGCGGTTCAATCAGATTCTCGAAGGTTCGGGCCACCAGCAGCCGATTGAGCCGCCGCGTCAGTTGCGCGTCGCCGTGCAAATCGACTTGCCGCTTCATCGGCTCGAGGGAATTTGCCGGTGCTTCGCTAAACAGCTGCCACAAACTCCAGGCCGGTTTGGTCATGAAACTGGCAAACGCCTCGTGCTGGTGGATCTGCGGTTGATCAATCAGAGCGTTCAGAATATCCAACAGTTGCGATTGGTGCTGGCTGGAGACCGGCCGGTCGGTGGCAATCTTTTGCAACGTGGAGCGTTGATCTTCGCTGACCATTGCGGCCAACTGTTGCAGTTTAGCGGGGTGCGGCGAATCGATCGCAAGTGGATCGATCAGCGCCGCGGCAATGTCAGCCACGTTGTCCTTCGTGACATGTGACGCGGTAAATCGATAGGGTTCGAGATTGATCTCGGCCAGCGACTGGGGGCTGATCGTGCGAATGGCCTCCACCAGTTGTCCTGGATCGACAAACACGGTTTGCGGCGCCAAATGCTCCCGCTGCATTTTGTGTTCGATTTCCGGCGAATGGAAACCATGCTGCTCCATGTACGCGGCATTGGCCCGGCTGAGATTGAAATCGCGGAGCGCGTCAAACAGCGGGCGCTGTAGAAAATCGACCAGCTTATCCGCAACGAAAAATCCGATCAGGCATCCGATGGCGATGCCGATCAAGGAACGGACCAGGGCGGTGCGCAATTCTTCCAGGTGCTCGCCGAATGTCATCCGCGAGTCTTCGAACAGGTCATCGCTGGGCCGACGTGTCGTCATGCATGTCCCAAAATCAAATCGTACGCCAGTATCGTTTGACCGCGTAAAACCAAGTCACATTGGCAGGGGCACATCTCTCACTCAATTGTATTTGAGGTCAAGGGTCGCGCGAAAGCATAAATGATAAAGGCAATTCGTTATCATGACGTGGCCCGTTGGTGAATTTCCATCTGGCTGCTACACTCCGATTCGATTGCCGTTTAGCCAAATTCAACGTTGCTCGAAGATTTGTGGACTCATCGCGCCACATGTACCCACTTCGATTTGCTCCCATTTTCAAACGTTATCTGTGGGGCGGCCGCCGTTTGTCAAGCTTGCTTGGCAAACGGATTGGACCCGAAGACGATTACGCGGAAAGTTGGGAAATTGTCGATCGCCAGCTCGACCAAAGCCTGGTCGTGGACGGTTCGCTCGCCGGAAAATCCCTGCATGAGCTGATGGAGTCCAGTGGCCGGCAACTGCTGGGACCGCAACCTTGGCAGGCCGTTTCCCAGTCATCGCGACCGCCCAGCCTGCAAGGCCGATTTCCACTGCTCCTCAAATTTCTCGACGCGCATCAAATGCTTTCCGTCCAAGTGCATCCCAACGACCAACAGGCGTTGGCCCAAATACCGCCGGATCTCGGTAAAACCGAAGCCTGGTACGTGCTGGATGCCCAACCGGAAAGTTTGATCTATGCCGGATTGCAGCCCGGCGTGGACCGCGGCGACGTTGAGCGGGCCGTTGAGCGCGGAGCATTCGAACAAGTGCTGCATCGGTTTCATCCACAAGTTGGAGATTGCATCTTGGTGCCGGCCGGAACGGTGCACGCAATCGGTAGCGGTCTGGTGCTGGTGGAAATTCAACAGTCCAGCGATACGACTTACCGTCTTTTTGATTGGAATCGAGTTGACACATCCGGCAAACCGCGACCGCTTCACATTGAGCAGGCGTTAAACGTGATTGACTACGCGGCCGGTCCCGTCGCCCCGCAGCACCGCGCGACCACCGGCTTGACCGGCGCCTCGGAACTGGTTGCTTGCGACAAGTTTTGCATGCGCCTCTGGAACTTGACGGAATCAACAACCATTGAGTTACAACAACGCTTTCGGATACTGACGGTGGTTCACGGCGAATTACAGATCGATGGCCAGCCCACGCCGCAACCCCTCGTCAAAGGTCAAACCACCCTAATCCCAGCATGCCTCGAGGCGGTGGCGATTCAGCCGCTGAAGACCCCATGTCATTTTTTGGACATCACGGTACCGTGACGTTTCCGATTGCTAGCTCCCGTGGTGTCGGCGGTTTTGAGGTTGAGCCATGACAGCGGTTTGCAGTACCGTCTTCGCCGAACCATATTTGCGGGGACGAGGAGTTGCATGTGTTGCTGCGTTATTTGGTGGTGCTGATCACCGCGATGGGCACGGTTAGCTACGCTGGCTGTAATATTCGGCCCACCGCCGGACCGCCAGGCACGATCTATCATCAACGAAACCGGGCTGTCAATTACGATCCGTTCCCGGATCAAAACGCGGGTCCGGCCATCGAAGGCGGGCGGCCTCTGCAATACGAGCGACCATTGCCGGAAGTGACCAAAAGCCAGACCAATCCTTACGCTGCTGACCGCGGATATTGAATCAGGCGATTTTTTTCAGTATTTCGACGCCAGCCTGCAGTTTTTCGTCGGAAACCGCGTATGCCAGCCGGAAATGCGTGTCGCGTGCACTAAACACGGTGCCGGGAATCAACAACAAGTTGTTGGCAATCGCCTTTTTCATGAATTCGCGGCCCGAGATTCCATCCGGTAACTTTGGAAACAAATAAAACGAGCCATTGGGTTTGACGATCTCGTAATGATTGGCCAGTGCGTCGATCATGTAATCGCGTTTGTGGCGATACTGATCGACGTAATCGCCGATCGGCGTATCCAGCGCCGTCAGGCCCGCCCATTGCACGGGATGCGGGGCGCATACAAACGTGAACTGCTGCAGCTTGATCATTTCGTTGATCAATGGTTCGGGTGCGTGAACGTAAGCCAGCCTCAGACCGGTCATGGCGTGACTTTTCGAAAATCCGTCGACGACCACCGTTTGCGAATTGAACTCGGCTGGCGAAGTATGCGGGTCATCGTAAACGAACTGGCTGTAAATTTCGTCGGAAACCAGGCAGACGCCAGCCTCGGAGGCCAATTCGGCCAACTCCTTGATCTCGTCCCGCGAAAATGCGATCCCGGTTGGATTGGACGGCGTGTTGACGATGATCATCTTGGTTCGCGGCGTGATCGCGTCCGCCACACGCTGTACGTCGAGACGAAAGTCGGGGTACAAATCGATCGGCACCACGACGCCGCCAAACAGTCTGGGAAGCGCCGGATACATGACGAAGTACGGGTCAAAAATGATTACTTCGTCACCGGGATTCAACAAAGTCATCATGGCCAGCACGAGTCCCCCGCTGGTGCCCGAACAAATGAACACTTTGCGGTCATCGTGGCCGAATTGTCGATCGATTATTTCCTGCATTCGATTTCTTAGCGGTGCAATGCCTTGCGTCAGCGCGTAATCGGTTTTGCCGTCCTCGATGGCTTGAATCAATCGCTGGCGGACAGGTTGCGGCACCGGGTAATCCACCTGGCCAATGGACAGGTTGATCGGATCCTTGAGTTGTTTTGCCAAGTCAAACACTTCGCGAATGCCGCTGCTGTCAAACAGCGTTGTACGCTGTGCGATCCAATCGTGGGCGTCGACCAGGTGTGTTTGTTTGGACATTGCCATGACCGTTTGAGCAGGTTTTGTGCGAAAAGGTGAATTGACAGTTTTTCATCACCCGCAGTGATTTACAAGGGACATGCGGCGATCCGATTATCGATTGTGAACGGCAGCAGGGTGCGTGCTATTAAGCGTGACGCTTGTGAAATGGTGGGCCCGCTTCTAAAATCTAGTGAGATCAAGATGTTGCCCAATCCTGTTGCAAGTCGCCCCCGCCACGTATGAGCGAATTATTTCACGAATGCGGCGTTGCCGCGGTCTATCATCTCAATGGTGCCGCCAGCCCGCTGCTGAGTTCTGACGATCCGATCCAGGCGTCCCGGTTGATTCCGCGGATGCTGTTGGACATGCAAAATCGCGGCCAGTTGTCGGCCGGCATGACGACGTATCGGCCAGACCGCGGGCAGTTGATTGACACGTATAAGGAGATTGGTTCGGTCCAGGAAGTATTTCGGCTGTCTCATCCGGGCAAAACCGAGAGCTTGATGAGCGAATATGCTGGGCTGGCGGCGATTGGTCACGTCCGCTACGCGACGTGTGGCAAAGACGATCGCAGCTACGCGCAGCCGTTCGAAAGGCACCACATCGAAAAAGGCAAGTGGTTTAGTTTCGCCTTCAACGGCCAACTGGCCAACTACTCACAACTCCGAGACCAGTTGCTCAATTCGACGCAACACCATTTGGCTCGCGAGGCGGACACCGAGATTTTGATGCACGAAATCAGCCGCTTTTGGTCGCACCATCCGCCCCGTGGCCGCACGGCACTGGTGGACATGATGAAGCACATCAGTTCGCGGATCGACGGCGCGTACAGCCTGGCCTATCTCAACGCGCACGGCGAAATGATGATCGCCCGCGATCCGCTGGGCATCAAACCCATGTGTTTCGCCCGCCGCGGACCGCTGGTGGCAGCTGCCAGCGAGAGCGTCGCGCTGTCGAATCTGGGTTTTGAGCGGGACGAATTGGAATTCTTGCCGCCAGGACACATGCTGACCGTGGTCGATGATGAAGTCCGCATCGACCAGTTTGCGGAAAATTGCGGGCAAGCTTTTTGTTTTTTTGAATGGATTTATTTTGCAAACGTGGCCAGTAATCTGGACGGTCGCAGCGTTTACCTGGCCCGCACTGCGCTGGGCGCCGAGCTGGCGCGACTGGAACAAGAAGATAACCGGGTCATCATCGACGAGGACACCATCGTCGTTCCCGTACCGGATACCAGCAAAGCGGCGGCGGATTCGATGGCCTATCATCTGGGCATCCCCTCGCGCGAAGGCCTGATCCGCAACCGCTACAGCGGTCGCACGTTCATCGAGGGCGAAGCGACCCGCGAATCGCGGGCCCGGATCAAATACACGCCCTTGCGGGATGTGCTCAATGGCAAGCGCGTGATCCTGGTCGAAGACTCGATCGTTCGCTCGACCACCATGCAAGTGTTGCTCAGCCGCATTTATGAAGTCGGTGCCCGTGAAATTCACGTGCGGGTTGCCTGTCCGCCGATTATCGCGCCGTGCTATTACGGCATCGACATGTCAACGCTCAACCAGCTGTTCGCCCCCCAGTTTGTTAACGGCCCGCCATCCGCAAATCCGCGGACAACCGAACAAATTCATGCGGAGATGGCGGAGCGCCTGAAATGTGATTCGTTGCGTTACCTGCCATTGGAATCGATTTCCAAGGCGATCGGATTCGCCGGCCACCGATTGTGCCAGGCGTGTATCACCGGCCAGTATCCCACGGCGGCCGGTCAGCGGTTGTACCAACTGGATTTGGCCGGCCATCTGAAACACGACGAGGCCGGTCGTCCCTACGAAGTATCGCACACCTCGTCCGCCCGGCCGGATCCGGTTGCCAGCCAGGGCAGTATCGTCAGCGGATGAATTGCGACCGAAACACCGGATGGTCGTTCAACCGCATGCGCCGTTCGAAATGCGTGGTGTAATCCATGTCGTGTTCGGCCGGCCGCGCCGCCACGGTATGCGGACCCGACAAGTCCGAGAATTTCGCGATCATCTGACATGTCGTCTGGAAATACTCTTCGACGTCGGTCCAAAAATGAAACACACCTTGCCGGCAAAGTACCCGCTGCACCTGGCGGATGAATTCGGGCTGCATCACGCGACGCCGGCGGTGTCGTTCCTTCCACCACGGGTCGGGAAAATAGACATGGACCGCCTGCACTGATTCGTCGGGCAGATACTCGCCGACCAGCCGCAGGGCATCGCCGCGAATGATTTTCGCATTGATGCGATCTTGCTTGGCCAGACGATAAGCCGCAAACCGCGCGTACTTTTTCGCGATTTCCACACCGAGAAAATGTCGTTGCGGATCGGCGGCCGACGCATTCAGCAAAAACAAACCCTTGCCGCTGCCGATTTCAAGCTCCAATTGACCATTTTGACCAAACAGCGTTGCCGCACCAAGCGGCGGCGCAAGGTCGTCCAATTCGTAATAATAGGATTCGATCGAAATGGACCGATCGACTTTCGGTAGAGCGCGTCGTCCCATGTTTGCGGTGGTCGCCCCGCGATCGGGCCGCGGACCGACAGTGCGTCAACAATTCGTCTTAGGGAGTCTTGATTTTTTTGCGCTTGGCCTTGCGAGCTTGAGCATTGGCAGGCCGCTTGCCATGATTGGCTTTTTTGATTTTGTGGCGTGGTTTGGACATATCACGTTTCCGTCAATGTTTGAAGTTACAGGCAGATTTGCTGGAGTGAAAATCATATCTGCCTGACGGCGGAAATCAACGTCAAATGGGCCATTCATCGACTTCATCAATGGATTGTCGGGCCAATTCGCAACGGTGTCATACCGAGATGGTCCGGCCACAGCGGGGGCACAACACGGTTGGCCAACGCCCGCGCGGTCGCGGTTAGGACGGTGCCCGACACTTGCGGTTGACACAGGCAGGGCAGAGCAGGGGGCCGCCACTAAACTTGCGAAATCGGCAGGAATCGATTGGGGGCCGATAATACCATCAAGGCGCAGGCCGTGCTGAAGGTTCGGCTGGTAATGCAATGGTGACCGGTCCAGCTGCCGTCCTGGTTTTGCACCTTGATCAATTTGTCGCGCACCGTGGGGTACCAACGAAGCCACTCCTCACCCCCCTTTTGCATGAGCATTTCGGTCATGAAATGGAAGGTCAGGTATTCCTCGCCACCGGCGCCGCCAAAGGCGCGGTTGTTGGTCTCGACCAATGCCAAGATGTCGGCTAGCGCTTGTACAGCTTTGGGTTCGGTATCGCGGCCCATGGCGTACAGTACGCGCAACCCGGAGGCGGTGCCGTACAGGCGGTGGTACCATGAACCGCTGCCCCATTGGCGGCCGATCTGTGGCATGTTACTGACCAGGTAGTCGCCCGCCTTGGCGGACGAGCCGGCCACACTGATTCCGGCGAAGTTGGCAGCCCGCAAACTGAGCCAGCCAACGGCGGTCGCCAGCAACGGCGCCCACGCGTCACTGCCCCACGACCCGTCGCGATGTTGGTTGCTGGAGATATATCTTTCCAAGCGTTGCAACGCGCGGCGGCAGCGATCCACGTTCGGTGCTTCACCGATCATTTGGCTGAGACATATCGTGGAGAAAAAGTGGGTGGCAAATGGACCCAGGTCTCCTTCGATTTGAGAACGTTGCCCCTGCAATGACCCGCCACCTGACATATGCTCGACGCGGCGGAGCAAGAATTCACTCAATTTGCCTTGCCTCCTCCGCTGAGGTCCTTCCATTGGCGTGTTGCCTTGAGAAAGCAGCGCCATGCCAACCACGCTGGTGCACGCCACATCCGAAATCGTCCCAATATCCAGACCGGCGCCGCCGTCGGCGTTGATGGCCTTGATCAGCCAGCCGGTTCCCTTCTTGATGGCCGAACGAGATTGTTCGGTGAACTCTTCGAAATTCGAATCGGTTGTTTCCCAGTTGCGCCGATTTCGAGCGGCGGCCGGTAGCCCGGAAAGCGCCCAGCCTCCTGCCGCTAATCCAGAAGCGACCAACCATTGTCGTCGACATACATTCATCCATTGTCTCCGATCTGACAACCGATCTTGGGGGAGGGCTTGACGGGCGAATCCGCGAACCCGATGCACCTGACACGGACAATTTTAACCGGTTTTTGTCTGGGAAGGCAAACGAATTTTCAGTTCGTTCACGCCCGCGGAACAGATTAAATGCAATAAAGGCAACGGTCGATTGGCACACGGAGGCGATCCCTCCTGACCCTCACATATCCTACGTGTCGATTACGAATGTTTGACGGGTTGCCGCTTCGACAGCATAAAGGTTGTAAGCTGTTGCGCGTCGCCATAGAATTGCGCCAATCCACTGATCAAGGGCTTGGGCGACGCGCATGACACGGAAGGTAGTTATCGATTGCGATATGGGGACGGATGATGCGGTGGCGCTGTGCATGGCGCTGTTCGATCCCGATCTGGAGATTTTGGCACTGACCGCCACCGAGGGATGCGTCACGGCAGAACAGTCCACGCGGAATCTGCAAGCCATTATCGGCATGCTCGATCCCGACCGGTATCCGCGACTGGGCGCCGCCCAGCCGGCTGAAAACGCGCCGCCCATCAATACCAGTTGGCTGTACGGAAGTGACGGTCTGGGCAATTCCGGATTTGAAGTGTCGGAACTGCACCATTTATTGCCGGCGGACAAGCTCATCATTGACTGCGTTCGTTCCCATCCTGAGGAAGTCACGATCGTGTGTCTTGGGCCGTTGACCAATATTGCCCGAGCGTTCCGGCGCGATCCCAACATTGCCGAGTTGGTCGATCGCCTGATCATGACCGGTGGCAGCGTCAACGGGATCGGCAATATCACTCCGCCGGCCGAATTCAATTGCTATTTTGATCCGCAGAGTGCACAGGACGTGTTTTGTTCGCGGACGACCAAGACGCTGGTGCCGCTGGACGTCACCTCGACGATCGACTTCGATTTGGACCTGTTGGAGAAACTGCCGGGCCGCTACAGCCGCGTGGGGCATTTCCTGCGTCAGATTCTGCCCTTTGCGTTTCGCTCGTACCGGCAACAGCTGGGACAGGAGCACATCAATTTGAACGACGCGGTGGGAATGTTGGCGCTGCTGGAGCCGGAATTGTTCGAATTTGCCGGAATGGCAGGTCAGGTGGAAATAAACGGTGAATTGACGCGGGGTGTGACCGTGTTTGATCGGCGGCCAGTGCCAGAATGGCGTAGCAATATGGAAGTGGCCACGACGATTAAACAGGATTTGGTGGTGGACACCATTGTCGATCGTCTAGCTTCGGCGGGAAGCCTGACCTGACCCGTTGATCAGGTAGGCGAAGCGGCGTGGACCGCGTTGCGTGGTGTGGCCCGCGATCAACCCACCGGTGTCCGCCTGCAGAATTGCCCGCAGCGATCGCTTATTCAGCTTGTTTTTCCCGTTCCTGGACCGTCACTTTCAACGTATGTTGGCGACCGTTTCGAAAAACCACAATCGGCACGACTTGACCGATGGCGGTGCGACTGACTTCGGACACCAAATGCGAATCATCCATGATGGTCGTGTCGTTAAAGCGAAGGATCACATCACCGCGCTGCAGCGACGCGCGCTCGGCGGGTGACTCTGGGTTGACGGACGTGATCCGCGCTCCAAAGGACGACGTCAATCCGATCGCCTTGGCCTTTTCCGGCGTGAAACGGTGGTCGAGCGTAACACCGACGAAACCGCGACGCACGCGGTTGTATTTGATCAAGTCGGTGACGATTCGCTGGACCATATTCACGGGGATGGAAAAACCGATTCCGTCGTTGCCGCCGGAGTTACTGGCGATTGCCGTATTGATTCCGACGACTTCGCCACGAAGGTTGAGCAACGGCCCACCGCTGTTTCCTGGATTGATGGCGGCATCGGTTTGCAAGAAATTTTGGAACTCGACATTTTCCGTACCCAGTTCCAAATCCCGCCGACCCTTGGCGCTGATAATTCCGTAACTGACCGAATGGCTCAAACCAAACGGGCTGCCGACGGCCACCACAAAATCACCGATGTCAACTTGTTCGCTATTTCCCAGACGAGCGCTCACCAGCTCAGCTTCGTCGAGATACATCACCGCAAGGTCGGAACCGGGATCGGAACGGACTTGAGTGGGATGAAAAAAGCGTCCATCGTTCAGGTGGATTTGAATGTTTTCCAGTTCCGCGTCAACGATCACATGTCGATTGGTGACCACATAATGCTGATCTTCCAGCTTGACCACCACCCCCGCGCCGGCTTCTTCGATTTTCGTTAGCGCGTTGTTTGTGCTGCGCGACGTCTTGTTGGCTTGAATGTGCACCACCGAAGGCTGCACCACCTTCACCACGCGTTTTAACAGCCCGTAGTGGCGTTGGACGATGTCGGCTTCGGCTGCCAGATCTTCATATAGTTTGTCGCGATCAGCCTCCTGCCCGCTCACCGGTGCGATCGCCGTCGCCAAGGCGGCCAGGAGACAACCACCGATAGCCAATCGGGTCAGAAATCGCGTTATCGAATTGCCAGATTTCACGGATTATTCAAGCCTGGGTGTGAGTCGATTGAGCGGGGTACGATTCAGGTTATACGGCGCGAATCGATGATTCAAACCTGGAAGCCGCATTTTCGGCAAATTCGCAGGGGACCGTTCCAATTGATGGCATTGGCCAAGCGGTGAGGGCTGCGCGGGTTAGGAAACATTGAAGTCCACGTCGCCCAACGGCACGTCATCCGATTTGGGTGAATCGACAATTCGTCCCCAATCCGGATTGGCACTGGGGTTCATCCGCGACACTTCGGATTCGCGTTTGCATTTCACGCACAGGGTGGCATATGGCAACGCCCGCAAGCGGGCCATGGGGATGTTGCAATTGCAACCTTCGCATTTGCCATAGGTGCCTTCGTTGATTTTTTCCAGCGCGTAATGGATATGCGCCAGCTCGCGGCTTTCCACTTCCGCTAACTGTGAGTTGATTTCTTCGTGGGCGGTGTCCAAAGCGAAATCGACCACGTCCCCGCCGACTTCACTGCGGAGTTCCTTCAACATGCTGTGGTCGCCAGCCAGCGCCCTGGTCAGGGCATCGCGGCGCTTCACCAGGATGTTTCGCAGGTTTTGAATTGCTTCTTTTCGGGCCATCTTGTTTCTGCTCCTGCCTCAGTTGCTGTTGGCCGATGAAACATCGACTCCGCCGGAACGCAAGGCGGACGATGCCGTAACCTTCCGGATTGCATTACGTTTGGCGCTGTCATGTTGGATCACCAACGAACAGCCGTTTAGCAGAAATATAGTACGCCTTTGGACCGCGACGGCAGGCTTTGCCTGAAATTTTCCTTTGGGAAATCTGTCACAAACTCGCAATTCTCAATCAATTATCGGAAAACAGTCTGCATTTCCCGGCAGATTTCCTCGCCCGAGGCCGGCGGCGAAATGCAGGCGACACTTTGTGAGGCAATGTCATAACCCGACCCCAATCTGTAATCTCCCACGAGGCGTGCCCGAATTTTCGGTCATCCGTTGACAAAACGCATCATTGGCGAGTTTTTGGCATCCTCTTGACAGTTCAGGTTTGACGACAGTTGCAACCAAAGCTAAATCCCTAAGGCGGATTTGCCCGTGGACCGCCCGCCCGCTCAGCCGCACCGCGCGGCGGCAATTAGCGTTTTTGGCTCCAAGGAACAACCCGTGAATTCAGCCTGGATTTCCACTTCCGATCCGGACAACGATTCCCTGCCACTGGTTTTGACCGTGGTTGAAGCCGGGGATGCGCCCTGCGATCTGCAACATGCCCGCTTTGAGATCAACGACCATCATTGCATCGTGGGCTCCGATCAAGCGGCGACATTGGTCATTAATCAAGCCGGTCTGGATGCACAACATTGCGAAATCGTCCGCAATCCTGCCGGTACGTTTGTGCGAAACCTGGGCGATCAATTAAGCGTCAACGGTCAGCCGTTGCACGAAGCCTGGCTGAACACCGGCGATCTGATTCGACTCGGTGATCTCTGTCTCGAGGTGCATCAACTCGGTGCGGTCACTCATCAACCGCCGGAGTCGGGCGTCTCATCTGAAACCGAACAATTGCGAATCCAAAACGCCAAGCTCAAACAACTGATCGACCAGCTGCGGCAAATCCAGGCTGCCGACGATGATCGGGAAGCCGATAACGTTGAAACTCCCTCGCTGGAGGCAACCACTGAAATACAAATCCAAGATAACAACGACCCACAGCCCACCGAATTCCAGTTGCCAGAGGCCAACGACGCCGAATCGGCGACCGATCAACATGCCCAATGGCTAAACGATCTGTATGAACATGCCACGACGTCGCCATCGCCTTCGACCGATTCCCAAGCGGTCAACTTGGTCGCCGATCAACCGGATCTTGAGCGGATGGAATTCGCCGCCGCTGACCAACCCGCCGCTGACCAACCCGCCGCTGACCAAACTGCCGCCGACCAAACTGCGGCCGACCAAACTGCGGCCGACCAAACTGCGGCCGACCAAGCCGCCGCTGACCAAACTGCCGCCCACCAAACTGTCGCCGACCAAGCCGCCACCTACCAAGCCGCCACTGACCAAACTGCGGCCGACCAAACTGCCGCTGAACAATCTGCCGCCGACCAAACTGCCGCTGCCAATTCCGCTGCACCAATTCTGGGGGCCACCGAGCAGTTCGATGCGTCGCCGACCGAGTCGCCGGCAGTGCCGGCTGGGCCCGAAACTCACTTCGCACATGATGTCGCATCGCCGGAACAGGTGAAAGACGAGATTTACAATTCAATCCAGCCTGGCTTTGTCGAGCCCGATGAGCCTCTTCCCGTTTCGGAGATCGAGATGACCAGTAATACCAATGCGTCCGACCATCAGGACGAGTCTACCGACGAATTGACGGCCCAAGTCCCTGACGCGCAACAAAACGAATCAGTTGCAGAAGTTTTGGCACGAATGCAACAAGCTGGAAAGCTCAGCGAACCGCTGCCGTTTGATTTGGAAGGGCAAGCCGGCTCCGCCGCCGAGCAGACGCCGGTCGTCGCTCAACCGCCCGCGGAAATGGCGCCGCAACCGCTCGCTACGTCGCAACCATTCGCCTCCAGCGATGCGCCGGCGCCGGCCGGCGAGGCATCCGCCGATTCGACCGAGTCGGTGCAGGATTATATGAGTGAGTTATTTCAACGATTGCGCGGTGATGAACCGGCGACGGCAGCAGCTCCGCCCGCGGCGGCATCGGTGACTCGACCCGCGCCGGCACCCCGGCCAGATACCGAAAATGAAACGGTCGATGTCACGTCCGTGCTGAAAGCTTGCGAGTACCGCCCCAGCCAGGCAGCTCCTGAAAAAACCACGACTCTGGATGCCCTGCGGCAAGTGGCCAACTATTCCGTCAAATCGGCGATTCAGAAAAGCAATAAACAAAAAAACCACCAGGCCGGACTGATTTACGGCGGATCGGCCGCGGCGTCCCTGGCGATCAGCATCGTCTTGTTCCTGATGAGCAGCCGCGTGTTCGATCTGTGTTTTATGTTCGGCATCCTGTCAGCCATTTTCTGCTCGGCGATGGGATTCATGTTTTTCAAATTGTCGCTCAGCAACCGCACGGTCAATTTTACCAAATTTGTTTCGTCAAACGCCAAAACAAAAACGCCAGCCAAACAGCCGGCCAACGACGTCGAATCCCCATAATTCGGCTCGGTCTTAAAACGCAGAATCCGAAGTGAACAAGAAACCGGCTGCCCGCCGAATGATGCGCGGCGGCCGATTTTGTTGAATTAGCGCTTCGATTTTGGATGCAGATCGTCAAAATCCGTCAGTCGGTAATCCAAGCCGCAGCGTTGCAGCACACCACACAAGGCCCGCAATGCAACCCCCATTCCATCGGCACCGCTGAAGCCGCCAAATTGGCCACCCCCGCGCAGATGCGGTTCCAAATCGACAAAAAACCCGGGAATGTCGCGCTGGGCGATGCGCCGGTTGATGTCCGGCAATTGGCTCCTCAACACCTGGAATATGGTGGCGTAATCGGCGCCCCCCCGATCGGCCGGCACATAGTCATGGAGCGCATCCTCATCAATCACACCACCGGGCGGATCATGTGAGCTGGACGGCTGGCGCGCGTCAACGGGACGATAGTCTTTCACATGCAGCCACCCCAAACCGTTTAGCATGGCGCGAAATTGGGCCAGCACCTGCTCCGTGTCAAATCCTTGGGTCACCAGGTTGCCGCCGTCGAAAACCAGAACCAGGGCGGGCGAACCCACGCTGCGATGGATCTTGGCCAGACGATACCCGGTGT
>JBFILF010000078.1:0-15000 GCA_041599835.1 Pirellulaceae bacterium | reverse complement strand
GGCACCGGGCTGGGACTGGCGATTTGCCGCCAATTAGCTGCAAAAATGGGAGGCGAAGTTTCCGTGGTCAGCATTCCGGGCGAGGGCAGTACGTTTACCGTGACCATTGACCCAGGTTGTCTCCACAGTGTGCCGCTGGTGGAAATCAGCCAGGATCCGGTGGCCGAACCGGAACCGCAAATTCAGCCGGCATCAACACAAAAGTATTTCTCCGAAGCGCGCGTGCTCGTGGTGGACGACGGCGAATCCAACCGCGAACTGGTGATGTTGCTATTGAAACGATCGGGCATTCACGTGGTACCAGCCGAAAATGGAAAAGTTGCGGTCGACTGCGTCGAGCGCGAGCCGTTCGACTTGGTGCTGATGGACATGCAGATGCCTGTGATGGACGGATTTACTGCCACTCGCGAAATACGCCGCCGTGGATACCGGATGCCGATTGTCGCGTTGACCGCCAACGTCATGCACGATGACGAACTAAAATGCCGCGAAGCCGGTTGCGAAGGTTTCTTAACCAAACCGATCAGCACCGATCGATTGCTCAATACCATGGCCGGATTGATGCCGGACAAGGTATCGGAGGACGGGGCTCCCATCGATCAGTCCATGCCTGCCATCGATAACGACGTGCGAGATCCAAACATGATTTCGATTTCACTGGACGACATTGAATCCCAGGTCCAGCAAGTCGATCCGCTCAATGGGGAGGAGATTTCGTCAACATTGCCCATGGACGATGCGGACTTTCGCCGCATCGTGGAAATGTTTGTCGGCCGGTTGCGGGAGCGAGTGCCGGAAATGCGGCAAAAACTCGACTCCAAGGAATTCGCAGAATTGGCCGACCTGGCCCATTGGCTCAAGGGAGCCGGCGGCACGGCCGGTTTCGACATGTTCACTTCGCCCGCCGCCGACCTGCAAAAAGCGGCCGAGGCGTCGGATGAAACAAAGATCCAACAATTATTGGAGGAAATCGAAGAGTACAACCGCCGCATCACTCTCGAGATTCCCGAACCCAGTGGCCAGGTTTCCTAGCCGCAAATTCGTTGTCATCGTCACCATCCGCAAGGTTGGATTACCCGCGGAATGGGCGATGTCAAAAGTGTTTTGAAAATCAGTCAGTCCAGGCCACCGCCATCAGCAGTGACCTAGGATTTATCGCGCAATATAAAACCCACATGATTTAACGCCATGCAAACACCTAATACGTCAAACCCCGAAATTCTTGACTTGAGCAATGAGGTCCCGGTGCCCATGTTGCGGCGGACCACCGGTACCGATACGAAAACCAACATTCTGTTTCCGCGACCGACGGATAAAGACGTAAAAAAATGCCGCATCATGATCGTCGACGATGAAGAATCAGTGACTCTGGCAGTTAAGAAGTATTTGCATCGAGCCGGCTTTCGAGAATTCTATCTGGTGACCGACGCCACTCGCGCCATCTACGAAATCAGGCAGAAAAGGCCGGATTTGGTGTTGTTGGACGTGCGAATGCCGATCAACGGCCTGGCCATTTTGGAAAAAATGCGGGAAGACGATCACTTGCAACACCTTCCGGTCATCACGCTAACGTGTGACACCGACGCCAAAACCAAGATCAAGGCACTCAACTTGGGAGCCGACGATTTTCTAACCAAGCCGGTCGACGTGAGTGAACTGGTCGCGCGCGTCCGCAATACACTGGCGGGCAAGGTGACGCGTGACCAGCTGGCCCGCTACTCATCCGAATTGGAGTCCGATGCGCTGCGCGACGAGCTGACGGAAATCGCCAACCGGCGGGCGTTTCATTACGAGTTGAATCGCCGCATCATCGAGTGGAACCGCCAGCGTACGCCGTTGTCGCTGCTGTTGATTGATCTGGACTTTTTCAAACAAGTCAACGACCGATACGGGCATCCGGTGGGCGACCGGGTGCTGCGGGCAATTGCTCATCAGATCGACAATTGCGTGCGTGAAATGGACCTGGTGGCCCGTTTTGGCGGTGAGGAGTTTGCCGTCATTTTACCCAGCACGCGTCCCGACGAATCGAGGCTGACGGCCGAGCGGATTCGGGATTCGATTGCCAGCAAGACTTGGCAGGTCGATGACCAGGCGATTCGCGTCACCGTCAGCATCGGTGTGGCCACGGCCATGAACGGGGATGACGCTGCGACGTTGATCCGCCGCACAGATACGGCTTTGTACTCGTCCAAGCAGCAGGGTCGAAATCGCACCTGCTACCACGACGGGGCCCAATGCAAACTGGTCACGCAAAACGATGCAATTAACGACACACAAACCGATTCTAATTATTTCGTCGAAGTCGACGCCAGTACCAAAAACGCCAGCATCTACATTGTCGATGATGAGCCATCTACCTTGCTGATGGTGAAAAAGCTGTTGAACGACGCTGGCTACACGCGCGTGACAACCGAAGAAAAATCGGTGCGGGCATTTAAAACGATTCTGAAAGAAACGCCCGACCTGGTACTGCTCGACATTCGCATGCCCGAGGTCAACGGCTTGGAAATTCTGCAATCGGTTCGTCATAACGAAAAGACCAAACACGTGCCGATTGTGTTTTTGACGTCATCGACTGAAACGGAGATTAAAGTTAAAGCGCTGGAGTTGGGCTGCACGGACTTTTTGCAAAAACCGGTTAATGCCAGTGAGCTGATTGCACGTGTTCACAACTCATTGCTGGCCAAAGCGCATTTGGACCAGATGGAAGACTATTCAAACCAGCTGGAACACGAAGTTCGTTTGCGGACCGCCGAACTTTTCGCTTCGCGCCGTGAAGCGATTCAGTGCCTGGCCCGCGCAGCGGAAATTCGCGACGATGAAACCGGCCAACATGTGTTCCGCGTCGGTCGCTACGCGGCGATCATTGCGCAGGAGTTGGGATTTTCCAACGAGCGAATCGTCTGGCTGGAACACGCGGCCCAGTTGCACGACGTGGGCAAAATTGGCATTCCAGACGAAATTCTGAGAAAGCCGTCGCGATTGAGCGCTGATGAATTTGAAATCATGCAAGACCATTGCCGGGTGGGCAGTCGCATTATTCGCGACATGGGGGATGAAGACTCGCTGGTAATTCGCAATCACGCCAACATGGGCGCCAGTATTTTTGACGACTGTAATTCGCCCATCATGCGGATGGCCGCCGTCGTGGCGGAAACGCACCACGAAAAATGGGACGGAAGTGGCTATCCCAACGGCTTGAAAGGCGAAGATATTCCCATAGAAGGCCGCATCACGGCCGTCGCCGACGTGTTTGATGCGCTTAGCACCAAACGGCACTACAAAGATGCCATGCCGTTGGACGAGTGTTTCGACATCATCGAGTCCAGCGCCGCCACACACTTTGATCCAAACGTGGTCGCGGCGTTTCTCAAGCGAAAAATTGAAATACTCGACATCTTTTACGACTACAACGAGACCGCGCAGCCGGAACAAAATACCCCGCCAAAAACCCAGAGCCCTGGTTCGGAATCGCCCTCGACGTAATCAGTTGGTGGTCGTTCCCGGGCTCAATACCGCTCATGCCGAGTTTGGATCCGTTGCGGAAGTGTGACCCGCCGCCGGCATTGACGCACCCGTCATCGCCACCAATACTGGCCGTTCTTTTGTAATGCCTGCGCACTGGAATCGAGCGTCTTGTCCGAAAATGCGGAATTCGATGCCAACGCTACGCCGATTTGTGTCACCGGTGCGTCTGGATTCATCGCAGCTCATCTGACAGCCCAGTTACTGGAATGCGGGTACACCGTACGCGGCACCGTGCGCAACGCCGATGATGCACAGCGCTATGCCTACCTCACGTCGCTGCCGCAAGCCAATGGCCGTTTGGAGTTGGTCACCGCCGACTTGCTTGACTGGCCGTCTCTCGACCGCGCGGTCAGCGGATGCCGTTGTGTGTTCCATACCGCCAGCCCGTACCTGCTGGACACGAAACATCCGCAGACCGACCTCGTCGATCCCGCCGTACAAGGCACCTTGGGCATTTTGGAAGCTTGCCTCAAATCTCCATCGGTTCAACGCGTTGTAATCACGTCGTCCATGGCCGCCATCACGGACCAGCCCGGCGACGACGTGCTGACGGAAGCCGATTGGAACAAGCGATCGTCGTTGACGCGCAACCCGTACTACTACTCCAAAACGCTCGCGGAACGGGCGGCTTGGGATTTTGTCGAACAGCATTCGCCCAACTTTGAGGTGGTCGTGATCAACCCGTTCATGGTCATTGGCCCCTCGCATGGACCGGGGCTAAACACATCCAATGCGGTGATCGCGGAAATCATTCAAGGCAAAATGCCGGGCATCCTCAGTTTGGCCTGGGGGTTTGTCGACGTGCGTGACGTGGCACTGGCTCACATTCGCGCCATGCAAAATCCGCGAGCCGCGGGCCGTTACCTCTGCGCTCATGAGACGTGGACGATGGCGGAACTGGTGTCCCGGCTGAAATCGCTCGAATTGGACCAACATCACTTGCCCTCAATGAATTTGGATCATGCTGCCGGTCGCCTGCTGGTTCGCCTACTTTCCTATTTTCAGCCCCCCGGTCGCCGCAGTTATTTGCAGACCAACTTGGGCCGAATTCCCAAGTTCGATAACTCCAAAATCAAAACCGAACTGGGCATCGAGTTTCGTCCGCTGGAAGACACATTGCGCGACACCGTTGAAGATTTACAACGTTGGGGCCACATTTAATCGCGGAGCGTAACCGTGTCGCTTTTCATGCAGCCCCAGCAGGCACGTACACGACGGACATGCCAGCGGGTACCCGCATTTTCTGGAACGCGGCAGAAACGTGTTGGCCGCCATACGACAGCGTGTGACGCCGCCAAGTCGTGCGGCAAATACGGCTGACTCAAATAATTTTTGACGCAGTCCACGTAATTCTATAAACTCCAAATCAATCTTATCTGCGCCGCGGCTCAATCCGAGGAGATGGCCATGTTCTTTCGTGCTGTGGTTGGAGTTTTGCTGACCCTGGGCTGGTTCGATCTGCCAATCGCTGTCGGGCAATCAACGGAACTTGGCTCGGACCTCGCTGGAGAGTTGACGCGTCAGGCATTTGAGGCAGAAATTCGCGGGGAGCCGGCTACGCGACAGCGACTGTTGTTGGACACCGTCGCTGCGCATCCCCAATATCAGCCGGCTCAGTCGCAGCTCGGCAAACTAAAGCTAGGTAATCAATGGATCTCGGCAAGCGACTATCAAAAACAGTTTGCGGAAAATTCCCGCTACCAACAATATCTCGCGATGCGGAGCGGGGCGGAACACAATCTGCGAAACCATGTGGACGCAGCCAAGTGGTGCCGGCGATATCGCTTAAACGACGAAGAGCAATTTCATTGGCGCGCTGTGCTGAGTTTTGACGCGAAACACGCCGAGGCACTCCGCGCGCTCGGACTGCAGTGGTTTGAAGGCGAATTATTGTCGCGCGATGAAATCGCACAACGGGCGGCGTCGGCCAAGCGCCGGGCCGCGGAACGCAGGTATTGGGCAGCGGTACTGCAACAACTCACAAACGAACAGGGCGGCGCCCTTGACGGAATCCCACTGGCCCAACTAGCCGATTTGCCGCAGCTCGAACCGGCCGGTTGCCTGTCGGCGATTGAATCCGAGTTGTTGGGTCGCGACCAGCAACAAAAATCCCTAGCTGTGAAAATGCTGCAACGCATTCACAATCCGGAATCAACTGACTTGTTGGTGCACGTGGCGATGTTTTCGACCCATTCCGACGTAAGGCAACAGGCAATAGACGTTTTGAAACAACGAAAGTTACATAGTTTTGCCCCACAACTGTTGCAGGCATTGCAGAACCCGTTCGAAACGGACTTTCGTCTCTACCTGGATGGGCAGGACAAAATTCAATATCAACATGAATTGACGCGGGAGACTCCCGATCGGAACCAGGTCGTCTTTTTATTTGGACACGCCGATCTTTATCGGCCGTTTTCTGGAACCCTGGATTTCTTGTTAAACAGCCGCCGTCCGTTGATCATTCAAAACCGAGCCCGCCGCGAAGGAATTTACCCGAGTTTCGCTCACCGACAGTTTGTGCGGTTTGCCGAATTTGGCGCTCAAATCGAACAAGAGGTGGAAACCGCCAATCAGCAGATCAAAGCCATCAACGCTCGCGTTGCCAATGTGTTGACACAGGTAGTCGGTCAGGATCATGGGCCGCAGCCCAAAGACTGGTGGCGGTGGTGGAACCAATTTAATGAGCTGACGTTGCCCAGCCTGAAGCCCGATTTACAACCCTTCCAAGTGATTATGGCCTCGTGCTTTCCCGTGGGCACCAAAGTGTGGACCAAGCGCGGAAATGTTCCGATCGAAGAGGTCATTCCGGGTGATTTCGTATTTGCCCAAGACGTCGAGTCAGGAGAAATCACTATCAAGCCTGTGTTGGCCACGACGCTCCGCAATCCGACCGGCACCATTCGTTTTCAAGTCAACAACGAGACCATTTGCGCGACTCGCGGTCACCCGCTATGGGTCAGTGGCGACGGGTGGAGAATGGTCAAGCTTGTCGAGACCGGTCAACACATCCGTACGATGCGAGGTTCGACGCGCGTGCAATCGGTCGAACCGGGCGAGCCCGCACCGGCATTTAACTTGATCGTGGACGACCACCACAATTATTTTGTTGGCGAGAGTGCCGTGCTGGTGCACGACAACACTTATCGCTCGCCCACGAGGGCGGTGGTACCCGGTTATCGACCACAATAGCGCGGAGCGAGCCCGACATGTCAGGCCTGGGGCCAAAATAAATAACGTCGCGACATCACGAGTTGCCGATCCTTGGTTTAATCAAGGTTGGGCGCGCCAGTTCACCTCCTGTCGGAACGCGATGTTAATTCCTCGCGCGCCTGCTCCACCAGCCGCGGTACGCATATTGAATACCTACGATGCATGCCGGGATACTCGTCGGGAACCACCTCCAGTAATTCGCCCAGCAGTTGCTCGTCGGCAACATTCGCCAGCGCGTTGAACAGTGCCATCGCAACAAACGGTTCAGCTTTCGACGATTGCAAAACGTCGATGCCAGCTTGTCGAGCCTCATCGGCGGAATCTGCCGAACCGTAACGCAATAATGATTCCACGGCCACGATGCGCACTTCCGGACACGGGTCGTTTAGCGCGGTTAGTAACCAGGATTCTCGCTCTTTAACCAGCGGCTTACCACCGATCAGCATACCCGTTGCTTGCCAGTATCGCGCCGCGGCGTCCGGTGATTCCGACCAAGATTTAAGCTCAGATGGTTGCGGGGGCAGCGAGGCATGTTCGGCGGCTTCCACGATTGCCTCGTAATGATCCAGCTGTCCACTACGGGCCATCTCGTACGGCGGTCGGTTTCCGGCACGGCGTTGCATATCTCCTTCGGGCAGAAAACCCATATCGCGGATTTGATATATCAATTCCCGCTGAGCGCGGCGAAGCCGCTTCTTAATGCCAGCATATTCGGGTGAGCCAGCCAGGTTATGCACCTCATCCGGATCCTGGTTTAAGTCATAAAGTTCCTCGGCTGGTTTTCTGTTCCAAAACTGGCCTTGCACGTCATTCAACTCGCTGCGCTGGAACATTTGGTGCCAGACCTGCGTTGTCGGCGTCTGAAACATGTAAGCGACGTGCTGGCCGTAAATGCGGTTCGGCAAATAGTTGCGAACATAGATATAGCGCTCGTCGCGAACGCTGCGGACCATGTCGTAGCGCTCGTCCATGCGGCCGCGAAACCCGTGAATCACCGGCTGCGGTCCCGCATCATGTGGACCGAGAAATGCATGACCCTGAAACTGTGCCGGCGGACGAATTCCGGCCAGGCTGAGCACGGTCGGCGCAAAATCGACGAAACTGACCAGCCGTTTCGTTGAACCGCCGGGCCGGTAATCATCCGCGGCCAGTGATTTGAGCTGGTCGGGGATATGGACAATCAGCGGTACCTGAAGTCCAGAGTTGTAGGGCCAGCGCTTGCTGCGCGGCATCCCTGAACCGTGGTCGGCAAAGTAAAACACGATCGTCTCGTCGGTCAAGTTGTCTTGCCGCAGTTCATCCAACACTCGGCCGACTTGCCGGTCCATTTCCGTCATCTTGTCGTAGTACTGGGCCCAATCCTGGCGGACTTCGGGAGTGTCTGGATGATAGGCCGGCAGGGGAACCTCGGCGGGATCGTGAACAGCAGTGTGGGGCCGTTTTCGAATTTGGCTCTCGTGTGTCATCGTGAAATTGAAAACGGCAAAAAACGGTTGTTCCGCTGCGCGGTTCCGCCAGTGCGCCCGTTTGCTGGATTCGTCCCAAACCCGGCCCGGTTTAGGCACGTTGTAATCCTCTTTGGAATTGTTGGTGCAGTAATAACCAGCCTCGCGCAAATATTGCGGAAACATCTTGAAACTGTCCGGCATCGGCACCATGCTCCGCATGTGCTGTGCGCCGAGGCTTTGCGGGTACAAGCCAGTGATCAGGGCGGTGCGTGCCGGCGCGCATACGGGCGCGGTGGACCAGGCGAATCGGTACATTAGGCTTCGCGCCGCCAAATCGTCCAGGTGCGGCGTTGTCGCGTATGCGTCTCCGTAACAACCCAGGTGCGGGCCATTATCCTCGCTGGTGATCCACAAGATATTGGGCCGCTCGGTGGCGTGGCAGGCCAACGACAGAAGTCCCCAGGCCACCGCCAGGCAGGGTACGCAAACGATTGGTGGGCAAGTAAACCAAGTAAACAATGAACGCTGGTTGGGCATGATCGTGTCCGCGTCTGGGTGAATCCATCTAATTTCGAGGCATTGTATCACGCGATGACTTGCCAGGGCACGGCGCGTTGACGATGATCGCAAGAGTCATGAATTCTTTGGCTGCGTTTCCTGCGTGGCCACCCGTTCCAATCCTCACGAAAATTGTGGATCGCGTTATGAAATTATCGCACATCGTATTTTGGCCGTTAGTCGCGGTGGTGTTGGTTGCGGTTCCCTCCAGTTGGTTGTACGCGCAATCGATTACGTCGGCTCCCGACCGAAAACCAGGTGAAGGAATCGGACCGTTTGAAACGTTGTTGATCAAAAACGTGATGGTGATCAACGGAACCGGCGCACCACCGATCGGTCCCCTGAATGTTGTGATTAAGCAAAACCGCATCGAATCGCTGGGCGGCGGCGACGAAGAAAAATCCGATCACGTGATCGACGCCAGCGGCATGTACCTGTTGCCGGGATTCATTGACATGCATGCCCATTGCGGGTCAGCCGACAAGGCCCCGCAGGCCGAATACGTGTTCAAATTGTGGATGGCTCATGGTGTGACTACCGTTCGTGGCGTGCCGCTTTCCCGCAACGACTGGACGGTCAAGGAGAAAGAGCGGAGCGCAAAAAACGAAATTGTCGCGCCTCGCATCTGGAACTATCAGCGACCCCCCCGCAATTTGAAGACTCCCGAAGAAGCTCGCGAATGGGTCCGCCAGGCACCGCTGGACGGCATCGACGGACTGAAATTGGGATCCTACCGGCCGGAGATCATGCAGGCGATTCTGGAAGAAGCCAAGCGTTTGAATTTGGGATCGACGGCGCATCTGGGCCAGATGGGCGTTGCCCAAATGAACGCCATCGATGCGGCGCGACTCGGTCTGAATACGGTCACGCATTATTACGGTCATTTCGAAGCGCTGCTGAAAGATCATGTGATTCAGCCCTGGCCGGCGGACATGAATTACAACGACGAACAACATCGGTTTGGGCAAGTGGCCCGGTTGTGGGACAAGATTTATCCGCCGGGCAGTCCGCAATGGAAAGCCTACTTGCAGGAACATCTCCAACTGGGAACCGTGTTTGACCCGACGTTGACGATCTACTCCGCCGGGCGCGACGTGATGCGGGCGCGAACCGCGGAATGGCACGACCAGTACACGATTCCGTCACTGTGGCAGTATTTCCAACCCAGCCGCAAGACGCACGGCTCGTATTGGTTTGACTGGACGACCCAGGACGAAGTCGAGTGGCGAAACTTTTACCAGGTGTGGTTCCAACTAATCAACGACTACAAGAACATGGGCGGCCGCGTCACCACCGGCGCCGATTCGGGTTTTATTTACGACACGTACGGTTTTGGTTACATCGAGGAACTCGAGTTGCTGCAGGAAGCCGGTTTCCACCCGCTAGAGGTGATCCAGGCCGCTACCTACAACGGCGCCCTGACGCTGCACGAACCAAAGGGCGAACCCGTCGAGTTTGGCGTGATCCGCGCCGGGTTATTGGCGGATATGATTATCGTTCCCGAAAACCCATTGCACAATTTAAAGGTGTTGTACGGCACGGGCGCTGTCCGCTTGAGCAACGAGACCGGTGAAGCGGAGCGCGTGGGCGGCGTGCGGTGGACGATCAAGGACGGCATCGTCTACGACGCGCCCAAGCTGCTGGCCGACGTCGCCGAAATGGTTCGCCAGGAAAAAGAACAAGCCGGCGGCGATCCAATTGCTGCAACCTCCGGCGAGCAGGCCAATTCATCGGCTACATCGGCAAACACCAGCGGTGAGGAAGCCACTGCAGCGGAGAAGGACAAAGATGACGCGCCATCGACCGAGACGAAGGGGGAAACATCGAAGGCCGATACCGATCCAAATTTGTACGTATCGGGTGTCAAACCCGGGGCAGGCCCGCCGCCGATCAACCAGCATTCCTTGATCTTTCTGTCAAAGGATCAAAAAACGGCTTGGGGATATAGCAGCGAAAAAGGTCGCTGGGTGCGGCGCGATTTGAGTGAGACGAACGGCGGAAATGCTAAGCCCACCTCCCGGGGTGCTTTAGGCTGGATACGCGTCGGCGGGCGGATTCACGCCTTTAGCGGCTACACCGGCACGTGGGATGCGGTGGACGTGGATCTGCCGATCAGCAACAACACGCTGATCATGCGCGACGACACGATCATGATTCACACCGGCTCGCGCGTTTCGGCGTTCAGTCTGAAAAAAGGCCAATGGTCGACCGTTGCCCTGGATGATTAGACGCGGGCTACGACGCGAACCCATTTATCGAACCGTAACTCGGCGGCTGGGCAGCTTCGCGCACCCTACTGCAGCTTGCCGTGGGGACGAACCCCGCTGCCGGTTCGCTTGGTGAGCTTATCGCCCAACTCTTCGCGGGCCGATTCGGCGTGCCGCTGCAAGCGGGCCACGACGTCCGGAAACTGCTCGGCGACGTTTGCCTGCTCGCCGATATCTTTTTTGAGATCGAACAACTCCAAACCAATTTTTGCCTGCGAGTAAGGATTGGGTTTCCCGCCGCTGCCGCCCGGCTTACCAGCCATGGTTCGATACTGGTGCGGAAAGTGCAATTTCCAGCGGCGATCACGAACCGCCTGCAGTTGGCCGCCCGCGTAGTAGCAATAAAACGCTTCATGGGGTGACTGGGCGCCCGGTTTGCCAAACATCAACGGCCGAATATCTTTGCCATCGATTTTATGCAACGGCAACTCGGCGCCGATCAGATGGGCGATCGTCGGCAACAAGTCGATGGTCGACGACAATTCATCGCACGACGCACCGGCCGGAATTTTGGCCGGCCAACGCATGAGGGTCGGGACGCGGTACCCACCCTCGAACATCGTGCCTTTGCCTTCGCGCAGCGGTAACGCGGAACCGGCATGATCGCCGTAACTAAGCCACGGTCCATTGTCGGACGTGAACACGACCAGCGTTTTTTCGTCGATTTGATTTTCCTTCAAGGCCTCGATGATTTGGCCCACCGACCAGTCAACTTCCATCATCACGTCGCCAAACACACCGCGACCACTTTTGCCGGCGAACTTTTCCGAGACAAACAACGGTACGTGCACCATCGTATGCGGCACGTACAAAAAAAACGGACGATCAGCGTGGCGATTGATGAAATCGACTGCCCGCTCCGTATATTGCGTCGTCAATTTTGCCTGATCCTGGCCGGTAACCTTGGGGTTGATGACGTCGTTGCCCTCGATCAGCGGCAAATCCGGAAATCCCTGTTTACGTTTCACCGCGTCGGGAGGCAAGTCGGCGTAATCGGGGTGATAGGGCCACATGTCATTGGAGTAGGGAAGTCCAAAGTATTCGTCGAAGCCATGCTGCAACGGCAAAAACGGGCGATGATGGCCGAGATGCCATTTTCCAAAACAGGCGGTAGCGTAGTTTTTTTGTTTGCAGATTTCGGCCAACGTCACTTCGTCTGAGTGAATACCGTGCCGCGCCCGCGGTCCCAGCGCGCCAGCAATGCTTACCCGCCGGTGATAACAGCCGGTCAACAGCGCCGCGCGCGAAGCGGAACAGACGGCCGTGGCCGTCACGAAGTCGGTAAATTTCATGCCTTCTTCGGCCATCTGATCCAAGTGCGGTGTCGAGTAGCCCGTCGCGCCAAACGCACCGATATCGGCATATCCCAAATCATCGATAAAGATGATCACGACATTGGGCAAATCGTCGGCAGGGCAGGGTCGGGCCAGCGGCGGCCAGCATGCCAACAGGCTGGCCACGAGAATAAGCGCAAGGTATCGCGTCAATTTTTTCATCTTTGCGGCGACTGGCGGCGGCCAGTCATTGGTCGATGGGTGTGGCCAATCAGGCGATAGAATCATGCAGCGCCTCCGCTTTTCCACCAGGAAACGACATTAAAACGGAACATCGTCTTCGCTGTACGTCAATTCGGCGTTGGCCTCGTCAAAATTGCCAGCCGTTTCGCCAGACGATTGGCCCTTCTTTGAACCGCTTTTCCCGCCAACCGAAAAGCTGAGAGCTTCCACGTTGACAAAATATTTCACGTCGCTGCTGGGATCCTTTTGCCATTTGCGACCGCTGAGGCGGTAGGCAATCGTCACCTCATCACCAATGGCCAGGTCGTCCACGCTGTCACAGTTGTCGTTGGTAAACTCAACGGGAACGTAATTGGTAAATCGTCCTTTGTCCTGCTCCAGGACAACCAGCCGTTTCCGAAATCCTTTTTGACCGTACGTCTTGGTCGGCTCGATGACGTGCACGATGCCAGTAACTTGCGGATCGCTCATTTGATTTATCCGTATCCAAATTCGCTTGTTTTTGGGTTCCTGCCCCAGTCACCCCGGGCGAGACTTTCATCAGTTTACGGCTGATGGTCCGATTGTAAAAGCATGCGGGATTCGGCGCGGCGGGGCTTCGTATGGCGCGACCGGCCAACGCACGAAGCCATGTGAAAACCAGTCCTTTGCGCCGCGCCGAGCTGGAAATGCGCCGCGCCGAGCTGAGAAGCCTGGCGCATCGCGCCATCTGGAGCTGGATATTTGTTGACAGTCTTGCGTCGGTCGGATGAATATGTGATCCAGCAGCAAGTTCATTTTTTCTTTGCTGACAGTGCAATAGGGGCAGCTTTTCTGGCGATTTGCGAATATAATCCCCACGACGCTAGTTTTCGCTTCTTCTGCAAAAGGAGGTTTTATTGATGAAATTGTTTTCCAATTTGTTTCTTGGACTGGCATTGGCGACTGGCATCATGCTGACCGGTTGTTCCAGTGACTCTGGCACCGCACCTAAAACAGGTGGAGACGAGGGAAGTACCGAAAAGCAATCTTCCGTTGACTCCAGTAGCAACATGACGGCTTCGACGGACGAAAGTGCCGAAATGACGTTAGTGTCGCTCAAGCTTCCCTCGATGACGTGAGGTGGTTGTGCCGCCTCGGTCCGAGGCGCTTTGAAAGACGTTGCAGAAGTCGAAATCGTGGAATTGGACCCGGTAGCGCGGTCTGGCTCATTCAAGGTCGCGCAGGGATTTGATTTTGAAGCCAAATTCAATGAACTCGCCAAATCGAATGAGCACATTTCCGGCTGGTCCAAGGCCAACTAATTAGCGTTGATCTATTGTGGTCATTACCAAGACGTGTCGCTGTCACCACGGCGACACGTCTATTTTTCGACTTACCCGCTGACCGAACGCCGCTACTGCGACAGATCGATACAGATAATTTCGTCGTCATTGCGAATGTAGGCTCTCCGGTTGGCAAATGCCGGCATGCTCCACACGACCTGGCGGCCGAAAGCCAAGTTGGAAGGTTCGATCACTTTGGCGCGATCAATCTCCTGGTAGCCCTCCCGCGTCATTCGGGCAATGATGATCTCGCCGTTTTCGTTGAACAGCCAGAACCGGTCGGCTTGTTTAACGATAAATGCCGTGCCGCTCCTGACTGGTCGCTCGCCGATTGGAGCCGATGTGGCCCACAGCCGCTTGCCGCTGGGAATTTCCACCGCGCACAAGGATCCACCTTGATCAAAACCGTAAATGACGTTCCCGACCGCTATCGGTTGCACGTTGACCGGTGATATCGCATCGCGGGCTTTATCGCGCCAGACTTCTTCAACGTCCGGTTTCTCGCTGTTAAGTTTCAGCAGCAAGCTTTTGTTGGAGTAGCCTGCCGCGTACAAATAGTCTCCGACTTTGACGGGCGACATGATGATTGAGCCACTGGTCGCTTCGTACGGCACGGACCAATATGGCTGGCCGTTGACCGGATTGATGGAGGTGACGGCATTGGGCCGCAGCAGGATCAGTTGCCGCACGCCGCCGGCTTCGATGATGGTCGGTGGCGAGTACCCTTGTTCAGGCGAGCTGAGTGCCGTCCAGATTTCGCTGCCGTCTTTTTTGTTCAGGGCCACGACGTGACTGCCCGAACCACCGGCCAACGTGATCAGCCGGTCGCCGTCAATCAGGGGGTGTCCGGCGTAGCCCCACAATGCCGCCTTGGTCCCAAATTCGACTTTTAAATCTTTCCGCCAGACGACTTTACCGTCGGTGGCGTCAAGACAATTCAAATGGCCTTCCGCACCGAGGGTGTAAACCATGCCGTCGTCCACAATGGGTGTGCAGCGGGGACCGGCGGGATAAGAAATCGTATAGTTGACGGGATATTCGTGTTTCCAAATTAGCTCGCCCGAATTGGCATCCAGGCACAAAACGCGTTCCATGCCGCTGAATTCATCGCGCTCAAAATTGGCGACTTTGACATTGTCGGCCGTTTGGTAGTCGGTGACGTACACGC
>JBFILF010000077.1:0-15025 GCA_041599835.1 Pirellulaceae bacterium | reverse complement strand
TGACCTGGATTCGTTTGACGCCCTCCACGACATGGTAGTTGGTGAGGATGTAGCCACTGGGATCAATAATCACGCCGGTACCCATTCCGTTTACCTGGCGGACGGCGTGAGATTGGCTGGTGCTCGACGAGTCGGGTGGAACGGTCTTTTTGCCTCGCAAATTCACCACGGAGGGTCTTACTTTGGCCACCGCCTGCACCAGCGGTGTCATGCGGGCGCTTGAGGCGTCCTCCTGGGCGCGAATGACGCGGTCCGGAATCTGCCACGACAGAAACACAGCAATGATGCCCACCAGTATTTTGAATTTGCAGACTGCGATACTGGGCTGTGTCGTCATCGGACGCTCGAGTCGGGATCTGGGTCGTGTGCCGAATTCGATCGGCTAGCAATCGAGGTTCGAAAGCCGGGGTACAACGGATAGATCGGTCTAACGATTTCAAACCCGTTAACGCGCGAACTTTAACCGGCAAAACTTAACCAGATTATCGTGCAAGCAAACGATCGTCGGCGACGGTCCCGGAGCATGGCGGGAACTTTAGCCAAAAAACCAATAAATCCGGCCAGACAATTGGGGATTCCGCGGTCCGGATGCGGCAGCTCTGGGAGGGTCCGAATTCGCAACCCCAGATCAATCCATTCGCAGCCAGCCGGGCAGCCGTTTGACTTTGCCCGTGTGATCAATGGCCGCCACCACGGTGTGACCGCGAACCACCAGCTGGTCGCCGCGAGTGATCTCGTATTCGTGGTGGATACGCGCACCCTTGCTTCTCATCACGCGGGTCGTCAGCCGCAACAGATCATCGTATCGGGCTGGCTGAAAATACTGACAAGCGACGTCCACCACGACCAGCATAATTCCCTGTTTCTCTAATTCGCGATAATCAAAACCGCCCGCGCGTAACATTTCGACCCGGCCGATTTCAAAATAGTTAAGGTAATTTGCATGGTGCACATGTCCTTGGGCGTCGGTTTCCTGGTAGCGTACGCGAATTTCAATTTCGTGCTCGCGAAGCTCAAATTTCGTTGGATTGACCGGCGTCATGGGTTACCTTACAGTGTTGCGCTGTACCGACTATCCGAGGCCGAGTATGGTGTAATCGCCGTCGACTCGTTGTTCAGCGATCGATGCGGGGATGGCGATTTTGCGAAAGAGTGACGAACGTTGACATGCCGGTCCAGCGTCGAGGGGCCCGAGCGAGATGACTGACCGGACGACAAACTTGGAGACCTTATGAGCGCGGGAGACCAATCGGGTTCGGCATCCGTTGATTTTCCGACCGCGCGCGGCCGGGACTACCCGACGCTTCGCCAGTTTACCGTGTTCCTGGAAAATCGCGTAGGCCAGCTGCTGCAGGTCATCCGTCGATTCGAAAACAGTCGCGCGCGGATTGTCGCCGTCAATATTCACGATTCGACGGAGTGTTCGATCGTGCGTTTCGTGTTATCTCATCCTGAACTGGGACGAGAGATACTGGAGCGCGCGGGGCTGGCAATGATTGAGAGCGATTTGATCGGTATCCGGTTGCCTGACTCTCAACAGCCGCTGTTACAGATTTGCAAAGCGTTGTTGCAAGCGGAAATCAACCTGGTTCAAGCCTACCCGTTATTCGTGCGGCCCGAAGGGCATTCGGCGGTGGCGCTGATGGTCGACAACATCGATTTTGCGCAGCAGACGCTGGCCAACAAAGGGTTTCATATGATCACCGAAGACGAGTTGATCAACTTGCAGGATGATTATTGATGTCCAATCGAGTTCCTTGGAAACCGATCCGGTAATCAATTACTCGATGACGTCGCCCCTTCCCCAGCTGCGGTTTGGGATGCAGCGGTACCTGGTAACGGGAATTGCAAGATGAAGATACGAGTTACCTGTCCCGGCTGTCACGCGCGTTTTCACGTCGAAGATCGATTTGCCGGGCGCGAAGGCCCCTGTCCCAAGTGCAAAGCGCCGATCAAGATTCCCGACAAATCCGAGCAGGTGGTCGTGCACGGTCCCCAGTCGTTTGGACCGAAAGGCTCGTCGGGCCAAGCAGTGTTGAAGCCGATATTTCGGCGCGAAACGGACCTGTCGGCGGTGCAAATTGTGCTGGTGTTGGCCGTGATTGTCGGATTCGCCGTGGCGGCCTTGCTGGTGAGGATGGGCGTTGGCAACAAAGCAGAGTTTTCGTCGTTGGTTTTGTTGGTGTTAGCCGTGGCGCTGGCCATTCCCTGCGCGCTGGCAGGCTATTCGTTTTTGAGGGAATCGGAGCTGGGCGCGTTTAGCGGTAAAGAACTGTGGCTACGCGTGCTGGGCTGTGCCGTCGTGTACGGAATGTTGTGGATATCCATACCTTTGGCCGAGTACGCGGTGGACGATGATTATGCCACGATGAGCTGGATTGCCGGGGTCTCCGTCATGTTTGTCCTGGGCACGCTGACCGCTTACTTGGCGTTCGGCATTGACATCGCAATGGGCATCCTTCATTTCGGAATGTTTTTCGGTTGCGCCCTGTTGTTGCGCTGGATCGCTGGTTTTCCGGTGTTGCCTGACGAGATGATCGATCCCGGGGTCGCACCGGCGACACCGGAGACGGCTTGGTTTTGGATCCACTCGGGATGGTGGCACGGCTGGGCGGCGATTGCATGTCCCGGCAGCTGAAAATGACCAGATGACATCAATCGCGGAACTACCGGAAATTCGCGCGCTGGATAGTCGCTCCAGCTTGATTCGAATTCCGGCCGAGCAGGACATTCCGATTACTCCGCGGGTGCGGCGGCTGATTGACACCGCCGATTTTCGACGCTTGTCGCAGGTAAGCCAATTGGGATTGGTATCGCTGGTCTATCCCGGCTGTACTCACACGCGATTCGAACACTCGTTGGGTGTATACCGCAACGCCTTGTTGTTTTTGCGGCGGCTGGCCGCCGATGAACGGTTTCGGCAAGTGGTGACGGCCCGCGATGCCGAGATACTGATTGCTGCCGCCTTGCTGCACGATCTCGGGCACTACCCGTTTTGCCATGCGATCGAAGACCTTCAGCTGCCCGGCGTCCAGCCCCATGAAACTCAGGCGGCCCGAAAGATTGACCAGTCGGACGTCGGCGACCTGCTCAATCGCCAGTGGAATGGTAGTTGCCAGTCAGTGATCGAATTGATGCAGGGCGTCGCCAGCGGACGGGCGTCAGCGATCCTGATGTCGATTTTATCCGGTCCAATCGACATCGACAAAATGGATTACTTGTATCGCGACAGTTTGCATGCCGGTGTGCCCTATGGGATGCATTACGACCGTCAGCGCTTGATCGGCAGCCTGTGTGTGAATGAGCTTGCGGACGGCATTGCCATTACGGAAAAGGGGCGTACGGCGGCGGAGCTCATGGTTTTTGCCCGCTACGTGATGTTTAGCGAAGTTTACTGGCACCATGCCGTCCGCAGCGCCACGGCCATGCTACAGCGACTGTTTTTTGCCGTACACCACCAACTTGACTTGTCCCAGTTTTATCAAGGCTCCGACTTGTCATGCGTGCAGTTTTTGAAACAGGGGGCAGCATCCAGCCCGGACAAATCGTTGTTCGACTGTTTATTTGGTCCGACACGTCAATTGTATAAGCGGGTGGCCCAATATTCGTTTCTGGAAAATGCTGACATTTTTCAGCTGTTGGCCCAACGACCCTATCCATGGCTGCAACGATGCAGCCGGGCGTTGGCACATGAACTGTCGTCAGCGGTGGGCAGCGAGGTGTCGGAGTCGGATGTGCTGATCGACGCCCCTCCAGTTTGCTTGGAGGTGCAATTTAAAGTGAGCGTTTGTTATGCCCAGTCCGATCGATTTCGACCGTTGGGTGAGGTGTCGCCGGTTGTCAAAGCACTAGCCGAACAACAATTTGATCATTTCGTCAAGCGCGTTCGCGTTTTCGTGCACCCCAAACAGCGGGACGCGGTCTGTCAGCTGAGGAATCTTGACGAATTGGTGCAGCGCGCGGTCGAGCGGACGACTGCCGATGAAGCTCCGCTGCGGCGTTGATGACGGCCCATGGCTGAGCGCCCTAATGGCGCGCGCCGAGTCACCTACGCAACGGGCAATATTTTTGGTAATCTTTGCGACTCTTGTCACGGCCGATTCAAGTTACTGAAATTGCGGTTCAAACGTGAAATATGGCGCGGTGGGCCCGGTTGCCACGTGGTTCCCCGAGAAAATTGAGACGAACGAAGACTTGCAAGCGGAATATCCCAGCTGGGATATGGCCGCCATTTGTGCCAAGACCGGCATCTGTCAACGGCACATTGCCGCGCCCGACGAATGCTCTTCCGACTTGGGAGTGAAAGCCGCTGAAAAACTCTTCACGGAGTTCGATGTTGACCCGCGCTCGATCGATTATCTGTTGTTCTGCACGCAAACGCCGGATTACCCGTTACCCACGACCGCCTGTTTGATGCAAGACCGCCTGGGGTTGAGAACAAACATCGGCGCCCTCGACTTCAATCTCGGCTGCTCGGGTTACGTGTACGGATTGTCGCTGGCCGATAGCCTGATTCGCAGCGGCTCGATCGGGCGATGTTTGCTAATCACTGCCGAAACCTATACCAAGTTGATCGACAAAGGCGACCGGAGTCTGCGGACAATCTTTGGCGATGCTGCGGCCGCCACCATCATTGATGCGTGCGATGAGCCGTCGTTAAGTTGTTTCAAGTTTGGCACGGACGGGTCCGGAGCGGACACGCTGATCGTCAATCAAGGCGGTTATCGGCCGCTACATGACGCGATTCGGCCGCGGCACCGGCATCGGTGGAAAAGCCAACTTTACATGGACGGACCGAGCCTGATCAGCTTTACGGTGGCCGCCATCCCGGAAGTCATGGATGAAATCCTGGCGTGCGGCAAACTGAGTCTGGACGAAGTGGACCTGCTGATCATGCATCAGGCCACGGATAGACTATTGCGAATGTTGCAACAACGAATCGGCGTGGATGACAATCGACTGCCCATGGAATTAAAGGACGTCGGCAATACAGTGTCCTCGACGATTCCAATCTTGATTGAGCGTTTGCGCGAAGCGGGCCGCCTCACGACGACCAAGACGAATATGATGCTGGGATTTGGCGTGGGTTGGTCGTGGGCCGGTTGCCTGTGGCAAGACATTGCCGGCCAGACCTGACCAACATTCGCTGGGACTACTAGGTTTGGCGGTTGACGCCGGTCAGCGTGTCGGCCGGCAATACCACCCCTCGAATTTCACCGTCGACCACCAGTTTTTGATCGACAAACCCTTGAAAATCGCAGATGACCATCACGTTGCGGCGAAGTTTCCGCACGTGCACCATGACGATTAACTTGTCGCCGGGGACCACCATATTTCTGAAGCGGACGTTGTTGAGACCGCCGAACCCCACGATCCCGTCATCCTTGTATCCGTGTTTTCCGCCGAGATAAGCAATCAGTTGGGCGGCCGACTCGCACATGATCACGCCGGGCATCAGCGGAAAATCCGGCATGTGACCGCGAACCCAAAACTCGTCAGGCGTAATGTCTTTGTAACCGACTGCCGTCCGCGTCTGGACGTCTTCGAACAGGACGCCGTCCAGCTGCGCCATTTCAAACCGCTGGGGGATGTGTTTTTCAATTTCCTGCCGATTGGCAATCACCCGATTCACATCGAATTCAGCAAAATCGACGATAGAGTTTTTGCCTTCCAACGATGTTACCCCCGGCCACGCGCCCAATTAGTCCAGAGCAAAAGTGCTTGCGGGGCATTCTAGCAGCACGACACAGAAGTGTTCAAGAACAACAAAACTCGGCAACGATGACGGGGCGGACCGGCGGCGACTCGATTGCCCCCAAATGCACTTGGGACGATTCTCAATTAAGATGGTCGTGACTCGGTTCAATTTTTATTCATTGAATGAGGTCCATCGTGATTGATCGACGACAAATGTTGGCGGCACTGGCGGCGACCGGCATCGGCACACCCGTATTTCACCGCGCGCTGGTTTCGCTGCTCCAGGAACAAGCAGACGAAAAGGAAGCCAAGGTTTCCGTTGAGATGATCAAGACCGCGGAATGGATTAGCGGCACGGAGTTTGACGAAGAAGAACGCGCGGCGATTGCCAAAAGCCTTGGCGACAGCGCGGAAAATTGGGAAAAGCTTCGAAAGCACAAGCTGGCCTTTGACGATTTGCCGGCAATGCACTTTCGTCCGTTGGCCGATCCTCCACGAGAATCGGTCCCCATCGAGCGGGCGCCGCCATTGACGGAAGCATCACCGCCTCAAATGCCGCAGCACCGGGACGACATTGCTTTTCTTCCAGTGACGGAATTGTCGGCCTTGATCAAATCCCGCACGATTAGTTCAGTGGAATTGACCAAGCTGTATTTGGAGCGGCTGAAAAAATACAACGATTTGCTGAATTGTGTGGTGACGACGACCGAGGAGTTGGCGTTACAACAGGCGGCGAAAGCCGACAGCGAGATTGCGGCCGGTCGGTATCGCGGACCCCTGCATGGGATTCCCTGGGGAGCCAAGGACCTGATTGCCGTGCCGGGGTATCCCACCTCGTGGGGGATTCCTCAATTTGAACAGCGGGAGCTGGACCAGTACGCAACCGTGGCAAGACGGTTGGAGCAAGCCGGTGCCGTCCTCGTCGCCAAACTGTCGTTGGGTGCCATCGCGATGGGAGACCGGTGGTTTCGTGGCATGACTCGAAGCCCGTGGAATTACAAGATCGGTTCCAGTGGATCATCGGCCGGCAGTGCGTCGGCCACCGTCGCCGGGCTGGTCGGTTTCAGTCTGGGCAGCGAAACGCTGGGCAGCATTGTGTCACCCTGTCGTCGCTGCGGCGCCACCGGCCTGCGCCCGACGTACGGTCGCGTCAGCCGGTACGGATGCATGCCGCTGGCTTGGACCATGGACAAAGTGGGCCCGATCACGCGCAGCGTCGAAGATTGTGCCCTGGTGTTTGCGGCCATACACGGCTACGACGGACTCGATCCGACCACCCATGACTGGCCGTTCCATTGGCCCAAAGCGGTCGATCTGTCAGCGCTGCGGGTTGGCTATACGCGCCGCCGTCGCCGCAGCAACGGCAATGATCAGGAAGATGATGAACAAACCGAACGGGATGACCTGACGACGCTCCAGGCGTTGGGTTGCCAGGTCATCGAAATCGAATTGCCGTCCGCTAAAGACGAATGGGTGTTGGCAGAAACCATTGATGTCGAAGCGGCATCGGTGTTTGACGACATGCTCCGAGCGCGGGATACCGATGGCTGGAATCGTTGGCCGGGAATCTTTCGGGCTGCTCAATTCATGACGGCGATTGATTTCCTGCGGCTGCAACGGCGGCGGCGACAGTTGATGTTCGAAATGGAACAGTTGATGCGGTCGGTCGATGTGCTGGTCAACACGCAAGATTTGCTGATCGCGAATCTGACCGGTCACCCAGCGGTCGTCATTCCGCAGGGATTCCGTGAACGGGATGGCCGAAAAGTTCCTTACTCGACCGTATTTACCGGGCGGCTATACGAGGACGACCGGCTATTGGCCCTGGCGCACGCCTACCAGAATTCAATCACGGCGCAGTTGGACCGGCCCCCTCTGGACGAATTAATCGAAGCCAAAGTGGTCGACGAAAAAGAGGCGGCTGAAAAGGCAAAACAAGCCGAAACCGCAGGCGAATCCGACAGCGACAAAAACAACCAGAACAACGGTAAAGGCAAGTCGGGCAAACAAGGCGACGGCCGCTAGTCGCTGCGCGTCACCAAACGGTCAAACCGTTTCTATGTGCAAACCGCGTTTGCGGCGCTCGGCTCGCCGCGCGTCGTCAATCTTGTCAGCAATTTGTTTAACGTCCGCGATCCCGACCATATCCAAGTTGGGGTGACTGGTGTCACTGGACTGAATCGTGATCGTCCCAAGTCCCATTACGGCTTGGATCGGCCCCTGCCGATAACTGACGTCATCGATGTCGATCAACTCAATGCGATTAGCTTTGCGAAATAAAATTCCTTCGCGGTGCTTGAGTCGCTGAGACGTCAATTCGTAAAAATTACTGAGCTTCCGGTACACCGCCGTGCCAATTAACCACAGCCAAAGTCCCGCCAGCAATATCCCCAGGATCAACCAGGTCGTTTGGTTGCTGCGTAGTGCCGTGGCAGCCAGCAGCAGCGGCAAGATGAGGGTCGCCGCAGCTGCTCCGATCCAGGCGCCCACCATGGCTTTGGCCGAGTAAACGCCGGACCAAATGATGGATTCGGGCTCGTCATCGCCCGTGTCGAGGACACGATCCCGCAGTCGTTGGGCGGGTGATTCGCCCGGTCTCATTTCGTCTGCTGACATGTAACTTGCGACCAACCGTAGTTTTCCGCCAACCAGGGCCACTCGGCCCACTAGCTGTTGCCTGTTAGCATCAAGATAGCGAAGTTTTGCAGGCCGTCGATACCAGCATACGCGACATCATCGAATATGGATTTTTTTCAGGAGGATGGTGCAAGTTGGTTGCACCAACCGCCCGGCCTAGTTTATTTTTGCACGTATCTGATTTGGCCGTTGCCGTTCGGGACTGGGGCATTGGCCCGCAATTCTGCAGAGTTGGAACCGAAACGTCCTGCATGGCGGAATCGTCATCAGCAGCATAAGCGAGGGATAACCGATTTATCCTTGGCTTACGCTGCAGGGCTTTCGTCGGCAGCAAATTTATATAGACAAATGACTTATCAAATTCTGGCGAACTTCCTTTCCACCATTGTGGTGCGCTGTCAGGCGTTTCCTTAGGACACCCGGCTGATGAAATGTCCGTTTTGCGGTCTGGATAATGACAAGGTTATCGATTCCCGCGCCGGCGAAGATGGCGGCGTGATCCGCCGTCGGCGGCTGTGTTTGGAATGCCAGAGACGGTTCACCACCTACGAGCGGGTTGCCGAAGTCGACATCAAGGTGGTCAAAAAAAGCGGCGAGCGGCATCCGTTCCAGCCGGAAAAGCTTCGCAGTGGTCTGGAACGAGCTTGCTGGAAGCGGCCGGTTTCGGCCCGGCAAATCGCCGAAATCGTGTCGCAGATCGAGCAAGAGGTGTATTCCAATTACGAAGCGGAAATCGACAGCCAGGAACTCGGCCGCATCGTCATGGATCACTTGTTCAAACTGGACGAAGTTGCCTACATTCGATTCGCCAGTGTTTATCGGCAATTCACCGACGCCGCCGATTTCGTGCATGAGCTGCAGCCAATCCTGCGGCGATCCAGCAAGTAGGACGGCAAACTGCAGTTCATCGCGTCCGATTCAGCAAGTAATCGCCCAATTCGACAAATGCATCGTTGACCAATTCGACCGGTGGCAGCCGCCGGATTCGGTCCAAAGCCCGCGCTGCAAAGGTCTCAGCTTCTGCGGTCGCGGCCTCGATCGCCCCCAGCCGAGTCAACCATTCCCGAAATTCAAATGGGGAAACTTCGCTGTTGGCCAAACGATCTAACCAGCGAATCTGGCCATCGGGCAATTCTTGCTGCAAGGCCAGCAACACGGGCAGTGTTGGTTTGGCGGATTCCAGGTCGGTGCCCAGCGTCTTACCGCAGTGTTGATCGTCACCTCCGACGTCCAGTACGTCGTCGATGATTTGAAAGGCCATCCCCAGGTCGTGTCCCACCTGTTGCCAGCGGTTGCAGACATCGGTGGTTGCGCCGGCGTAATGAGCACCCAAAAACGTGGAACAAGCAAACAGGGCGGCCGTTTTCTTCCCGATGATTTCCCAATAATCGTCAAGTGAAATGTCGTAGTTTCCCGAGGCATCGGTCTGCTGCAGTTCACCTTCACAAACCAAATTGGTGGCGCGTCCAATCGTCTCGCAAGCGAACGCATCGCCGGTAGTGCTGGCCAGATAAAACGCGTGCGAAAACAGGAAATCGCCAAACAGCACCGCGCCGTGGTGGCCCCACCGCGAGTTGATCGTACGGCGATGCCTTCGCGTTACGGCACCGTCGAGAATATCGTCGTGCACGAGGGTGGCGGCATGAATCATCTCAATGGCCGTGGCCAGCGTCAGATGCTGGGGATTGACCGCTCCGTTGGCTTTGGCGGTCAACAACATCAATAAAGGTCGAAAGTGTTTGCCTCCGATGGCTCCGCCTTGACTGACCATTTCGTCGATGATTGGCACGTCACTTTGGAGTTCATCCGCCAACATTCGGCCGACGCACTCCAGCTCGCGCTTGACCAAGGCCAAACAGTGGGGGATGACCGGCGAATGGGATTGTGAAGACGTGGAGCTCACGAAGCGTTTTCCTTTCGCTTGAAGTGACCTGATTTGCCGCCGGCTTTTTCTTCCAGTTGCAATGGTCCAATCGTGATGGACCGATCAACTGATTTGCACATGTCGTAAATCGTCAGCGCGGTGACCGACGCAGCCGTAAGCGCTTCCATTTCGACGCCGGTTTGCGAGGTGGCGGCAACCCGGGCATCCACGGCAATCGTGCGGTCGTCGGCGAACGACAATTCAATTTCTGTGGAACTTATCGGCAACGGATGACAAAGTGGGATCAAGTCAGCTGTTTTTTTGGCCGCCATAATCCCGGCCAGGCGGGCAACTTGCAACACATCGCCTTTGTGGAATTGATGGCTACGGATTTTCTCCTGCGTCTCCGGTTGCATGTGAACGAGGCAACTGGCGCGGGCCGTGCGATGCGTCACCGGCTTGTGGCTCACATCGACCATCCGCGGTTTTCCTTGTTCGTCCAGGTGTGAAAACTTTGCCATGGTTGCCAGTACTCCGGCCCAATAAACCGCAAAAATCGTTCACAACATAACGGATTATTTTTGGGCTGACCATCATTGGGCTCGGCCGGCTGTGGCAGCCGTCAGTGGGTCGCAAGACGGGGCTTTCCGAGGTGATCGACGCGCAAAAAAAACCGCCGTGGGGGTCAGCCACGGCGGTTATGAGCGAAAGACGGCGATATTACGCTGATCGAGCTGGAATCTGTCTGTCCTAGACAAGTTCCTTTCGTGAGCCGATCAACGTTCTTAATCGTTCAGCCAACAAGTTGGCGTCGAACGGTTTTTTGAACGTCTCGTTGATTGCGGAACGATCAAAGCTGATTGGGTTGCCGTCGTCGGGCAACAGGGCAATCAGGATCGTTTCGCCAAAGTCGGGATTCTTTCGCAGGTTTTGACAAATCTGCTGGGCTTCAACTTTTCCAATCGAGAAATCCACGATAATGCAATCCGGGTGGAAGCTTTCCGCTTGAATACCAGCTTCAAAGCCGCTGGCCGCAACCGCAACTTTGAAAGATTTCTCGGGTGGCAACTCGCGCTTGAGATTCTCAATTAACACCTGATCTTGAGCAACAACCAAAACCTTGGCCATCGCTTCATCTTCCAGATCGCCCAACGGCATGCCGTGTTCTTTCAGGAATTTGATCAGGTATTCACGCGGGATACGACGGTCTTGCGATCCGGGAATCCGGTAGCCCTTAAGGCGGCCGGAATCAAACCACTTGCTGACCGTGCGCGGAGCCACCTTACAGATCTTAGCGACCTGTCCAGTTGTGAACACCTTCATCGCAGGCTCTCCATTACTACTATTTGACTCGTCTTTCGCTACACCTGCTGATGTTCCAGGCGTAACTGCTTATTCCCTGTCTGACCCGACGGCAATGATTTTGGGTCTCCGCAAAAACGGAATGGATCAACAGGTCAAACACTGGGTCGGGATAAGCTAATTCTTTCTATTAATTTGGGTACGATTTCGTCGTGCACCAAAACAGCTTGACTCGACATCGGCCTGATGGCATTCAGCAAATTGAGAAATCTCGTTGTGACTCAACTGCTTGGGAAAATCGTGTCGTATAAACCGATCGTTTTTCCCAGCTTGCCATCGGCGGCGTCTGGCTCGAACCAGGGAAAGAACAAACTCGGAAACGCGAATAGGGTCAATCATTCACGTTTTACGCCAGCCAAACGACTGACAGCATGTCCCCCCCGGGTCTCGTCGAATCAATGCTGACCGGTCCAATCGGACCCGCGCAGCATTATTTTGATGCGACGTACCTGACAGTATTTTCGTTTGAAACAGGGGTAAGACTTTAGAATCTTTCCGCAGTCGTAGCAGCCGCGTGCATTGTTTGACTGGCGCGAAAATCGTCGATAGCAGCGTTTGTAACAGCCCTTCCGACAACTGTGACAATTATGCCGCCGGATTAGGCAAAATAGTCAACGGTGGAACGTTCGCGACCGCCGCGCCCCGAATCGTGAACAGGCGAAAATTTATCGCAAATAAATGTATCGACCCAACCTCTCAATTGCGGCTGACTCCATTTTGCGACACCGCTGTCAAAAAGATCGCCACGCTGTCATTGCCGGCGCGGTCCCGAAAACAGTCGATCCCGCGGCGGCCAGCGGAAGAATCGGTCGATCAAGCGACCGTTCGCTGGTTGTTGTCGTCGGATTGGCGATCGATGGCCTCTTTCGAGATATAACCATCGTCGCTGACGTCTTCAAACCGCACGCTAACCCGTTTGGAGACCCCCGATTCCTGCATCGTCACACCGTACAGGGTCGTGGCGGCGGTCATGGTGATCTTGGAATGCGTCACAATCACGAACTTGGTCCAACTCAAAAAACTCTTCAGAACTTCGATAAATCGACCGATGTTGGCCTCGTCAAACGGCGCGTCGACTTCGTCCAGCACACAAAACGGGCTGGGGCGGAACTGAAAGATGGCCATCAAGAGTGAAACCGCGGTCAGCGCCCGTTCACCGCCGCTAAGCAGAGAATTATTGAATTCCGGCTTGCCTGGTGGCGTCGCCATGATATCGATGCCGGCTTCCAGTATGTCGACGTCTTCTTCCAGCACCAGGTCGGCCCGGCCACCGCCAAACGTTTGGCGAAACAATTTTTGAAAATTCTCGCGTATCGCCTCCAGCGTTTCGGCAAATAATCGGCGGCTGTCGTTATTGATTTTTTGGATGATCTTTTCCAGCGCCGCCTTGGAGTTGACCAGATCTTGATATTGGGCGTCCAGCGACTCGTATCGCTGCTGCATCTCCTCCAACTCGGCCAATGCGTCCATATTGACGGAGCCGATATTGGCAATGGCCCGCCGCAACTGCGAAATTTCTTCGTCAATCGCTTCACGGTCTTCGTCGATTTGTTCCGACTGCTGGTCCAATTGCGTGATATCAATGTCGTAATCATCGCGCAGTCGCTCAGCCAGCTGCTGGCGTTCCAGCGAGAGCTGTTTTTCTTTCAGGTCCAATTCATGGATCGAATCCTTGCCATTGCGAATCTCATCCCGCAAGCGGCTTACTTGCCTGGACAGCTCTCGCCGCTGACTGTCCGTTTCGGTCCTTTGCTGATTGAGTTGCAACAGCTGCGAATCGAGTTGCGCCTTGTCTTTTTCCAGGCTTGCCAGCTGGGCCATCGACTCGGCGATTTCCCGCATTGACGAGCGGCGTTGCCACAACATGTGGGCCAGGCTGGAGCGAGTGGATTTGATCGTGGCCTGCCCGTCATCCAGCTGTTCTTGCATTTGCCGGTGATTGACTTCGGCGTCGGCCAGCTGTTGCTCCGCTTTGGCCAGTTTGACTTTCAGCGATGTTTGTCGCTGCTGTATTTCGGTTTGTTCCGATTCAATTTGTTGAATGGACTGTTCGCGACGCCCGATCGAATCCGCCAACTGGTTTAGTTGCGATTCGTTGCCAGCCACGGCCTGGCGATCGGCCGACAGTTGCGTGTCGAGTTTTTGGATTGTCTCACCGATTTGCTCCAGTTCCAGATCGGTGCCGCGCTTTTGTTCCTCCAACTGGGCAAGCTGCTGTTTGGTGGACTTGGCCATGGCGCGTTCGTCGGAAAGCCGCCCGGCAATATCTGTATGCTCGCCCAGCAGCGTCTCGACGGTCGATTCCAGCTGTTGGGCTTTTTGCGTGATTTGCTCGATGGTTTGGGAATCTTTTTCAATTTCATCCGCCAGTCTGTGGATTTCGCGATTTAGTGCCCGTAACTCGCTTCTGCGCGAGACGATACCGGTCACCGCGGCGCGCGGCCCCACCACCATGGTGCCGTCGGCCTCCAGCACATCGCCCTGCAAGCTGATGAAGCGGACGGCGCGCCCGGTTCCTTCCCGCAACCGAATGGCGTCGCTCATGGTCTTGACCAACCAGGTGCCGCCGAGCAAATGACGGACAAAGGACTCAAACTGGGGCTGGACCTGGACCAGGGTATCAAGCCTTCCCACGATGCCAGGTTGATCGTGCAGATCGATATGAGACGCGGTGCCTAGCGACGGCGGATTGGCCAACTGGATCACCCGGACTCGGCCGGCCAGTTTGAGTTGGCCGGTCGCCAGCTGGTGAATCAGCTGGGTTCCATCCACGACCAAGCATTGGGCGTAATCCCCCAGCGCCAGGTCGACCAACTCGGCGTGTTGCACATTGACTTTGATCAAATCGGCCACCAGCCCGATGATTTCGCCGCGGGACTGGCCCGATCCGGATTGAGCCTGCGCCAATAACTGTTTCACCCCGGATCCGACGCCTTCGAGTTTGTTTTCCAGATCCTGGATCACGTCGGCACGTTGCGTGGCTCCGGCGTGAGCCCGGCGGCGCTCGGCCAGTTGTTTGCGGGCCACATCTTGTTGCTCGATGGTCTGTTTCAATTCCGCCCGTGAACGCCCCAACACACTGTCTTTGTGTGCCGCCTCGTCTTCCAATTTTTTCTGGGCAGACTCGTGCTGCGCCAATGCCGATTGCTGTTGTTGAATCGCCTGGCCCAATTCCCGGCCAGCCGTTTCCAATCGATGCCGCGTCTGCTGAGCCATTTCCAGCTGGGAGTTATTAGCACTGATGACTTTGCCCAGTTCCGCAATGGCGGTCGACAACTCGGTGTGTTGGGCCCGTTCGATATGGCATTCTTGACGAAGGCTATCGGCCTTTTCCTGCAACCCTTTGAGCTGGGAATCAGTTTGAACCAGCTGTTGTTGGGCATCGCGGCAGGTTTCTCGAGATTGCTCCAACAGCTGCGCGGCCTGGTCATATTGCGACTGGACTTGTGTGAGTCGACTGCCGGT
>JBFILF010000076.1:0-15046 GCA_041599835.1 Pirellulaceae bacterium | reverse complement strand
TTTTACGCGCCCAACGGGGCAGAGTTTGGAAAAACCGAAGTCTTAATGATGGTGGTGAAATCGTCGTCGCGCGACCGGGCCCGACAACTGGTCACCGCCTTGTTCGACGAACTGCAGATCGAATTGCGAAAAATTCGGCAACAACGCGCGGCCAGCATGTTGACCGAAGTCGAGCAGGCGGTCGATTTTGCCCAAGAGCAACTGGCGTTGACGGCGGCCAAGTTGCGAAACGTTGAAACGCAGGTGGGGGCAGACCTGGCCGAATTGCGTAATCTAAATGATCCCACGTCGGGCAGCGGCCAGTTACGTGAGATGTTCATCCAGATTCAATCAGAGTTGAGAAGCGCCCGCACGGACCAGGAAACTTATCGCAAACAATTGGAACACCTGGAGTACGCTTCACAAGACACAGACCAACTGCTGGCCACGCCGCGCGAATTGCTGGAATTGCAGCCCGCGCTGGCCCGGTTAAAGGAAAACCTGATTGATGCGCAAATCAAAGAATCGACGCTGCGCGGTCGATATTCGGAGGCGCACCCGTTAGTGGCAGCCGCCACATTTGCCGTGGCGGACATCAAGCGGCAAATCGACACGGAGCTGGCACACGCCATCCGTGGTCTCGAATCACAAATCCAACTGGCCGAGAGCCACGTGCAGAGTCTCGACAAACAGGCGAACGATATCGAAAACCGATTGCAGGAACTTGTCGCCATGCGGGTCGAATACGGTCAAATGGTCGATCAAATTACCCAACGGCAAACCGACCTGACAATGGCTCAAAAAGAGTTATTGCAAGCCGAGTCGATTCGCCGCGCCGCGGAACATGTCGATATGCTGACGGCACTGGATGAGCCACAAGTCGCGATCAACCCGATCGGACCATCCAAGAAAACGACGCTGGCCGGCGCTTTATTGGCCGGTGCTTGCATCGGGTTGGGACTACTGATGCTGATGACGCCCGCCACGCCGCCTGCCAGTTTTACGGCCGCACCCGTCGCTCGACCTCCACAGGCCAAACCGTCCGGAAATTCCGAATCCATGGTCACCGCCGCCGCTTTGTCGTCACCGGTTTTCGTCATCCCCGACATCAATTCGCCCACGCACGTGGAGACGACACAGACCCGGTAGCTGGTCCCAGACCTTTCGCATTTCGTCCTTGGCTTAATACGCGTTCTGTCGCGCCAAGACCACAAACAAGGTGCGCCACAGGATTTTCGCATCCAACCAGATTGACCATTCGCGGATGTATTGATGGTCGAACTGCACGCGACGTTCCATTTTGTCCAACGTTTCGGTTTCGCCGCGACAGCCGTTGACTTGGGCCAGGCCGGTGATGCCCGGTTTGACTTTGTGCCGCAACATGTAACCGTCGATTTGGCCCCGATACAATTCATTGTGCGCCGTGGCGTGCGGTCGAGGACCGACCAGCGACATCGACCCCAGCAGCACGTTGAACAGCTGCGGTAACTCGTCCAGTGAACTGCGCCGCAGAAAACCGCCAATAAACGTTACCCGGTCGTCGTCGGCTTGGGCTTGTTTGACCACCGGTCCGTCTTCGCACACGATCATCGTGCGGAACTTCCACACATAAAACTCTCGCCCGTCCAGGCCGTAACGTCGTTGGCGAAACAGAATCGGGCCGTGCGACGTCAATTTTATGAGCAATCCGATCAACAGCATGGGCAGCAGCGCCAACGCGATCCCCAGGCAGGCCAACGCCACATCGCAAACTCGTTTTAACACGCCGTCCACCCCGTAAAACGGATTTTCAAACACACTGACGACGGGGACGCCTTGAATGTCCGACCAGCGGGAGTGCAGCAGCTGAAACACGAACAGGTCCGGCACGATGTAGACAGACAGCGTCGAATCGGACAGTTCGGAGATCACTTGGCGAATCCGGTCTTCGGCGCGCATCGGCAACGTGATGTAGACCACATTCACCCCGTTGTTTTTAGCCTGCGTCACCAGATCCTGGACGCTACCCAAACGGTGCTGCAAGTCGTCGGGCAAATCGGCGGTTCGCGTTTCCGGGCGATCATCGAAGAAACCGAGAAATTTCAAACCCAGTTCCGGTGAAGCGCCGATGTTGCGAACGAGTCGGACCGCCAGGTCATTGATGCCAATGACCGCGTAGGTCCGGGTCCAGTAGCCGCGCTTGATTAAAAAACACATCGTCCAGCGGCACCAAATACGGCCGCTCAACGACAGGATCGGCGTGAATCCAAACCAGCAAAACAATGCTTCGGTCGAGAATTCGGTCGTGTACGAACTGAAACCACCCAGGGCCGCCAGGCTGATCAACGTGGCCGCCCAAGCGATTAAACTACACGTCGCCTCTCGCTCAAAATGGATACCCTGCCAATTCCGGTACAGCCCCAGCAGTTCGGCGAACAAGCTGAACACACCCAGCGCAATCAAAAAGCTCACCAGCGTCGCGTCGCTGTCCAAACTGGGATACCAGTGCAGCAACAGGTACAGACCGATCCCGATGGCCGCCGCATCGATCAGCTTGTACAGCAGCTTGAACCAGGTATTGTTGGGACGAATGGTCTGTGCGTTGTTGTTCATCTTCGCTCAAAACTGCGCTGCCGGCAGCGTCAATTGGCTTCTCAGAAACATAGGTTGCAGCCGGCGTCGGCACCGTCAATCTTTGCGACCCAGGCAGCCTGTGTGCCAAATGCGCGGACCATGCCGAATATGAGGGCGCGAAACAACGATGGACAGCGAAACGCCGGCGGGGCAGATGAGGGCACGTAAACGAAACAAAAAGATTTCGTCGTCAGTCAAAACGCCGGATCATGACCGAACTGGCCTGGCCCTGCGGCGTGACGTTTAAATTGATGAAGATGCCACCTGGCGACATTTGCGGATCGGCCACGGTGACGGGGCATTCCGGGTCCGGTGTTTCAAAGTTCAAGATGGAAAACAGCTGATCGTGATGGAGCGCCATCAGACTGGCAATGATTTCGACCATGCCACTGCCGGCGCCGAGGTTTCCCATATAGCTTTTGGCGGCCACCACCGGTACGGCCAGCGAGTCAAAACATTTCTTAATGGCTTGAGCCTCGGCCTGGTCGCAGGTCCGCGTGGACAACCCATGAGCATGCACGTGCCCAATCTCATCCGACGACACGCCGGCGTTTTCCATCACCCCGCGCAATGCATTTAAAAACGCCTGGTAGTAATTGGCCGTCCCGCTGCGATCGGCGACGGTGCTGGCCGAGTAACCAATCACTTCACCCAGAATTTGCGCCGATCGCGCTTGGGCAGATTCAAGCGACTCCAGGACTAGTGTGGCCGCCCCTTCGCCCAACACCATGCCCGTGCGATTCAAGTCAAAGGGGCGACAAGCACTGGCTGGATCACCGTCGCCGCTGGCAAGTTGCTCTTGTAGGGCGATATGAACGCTGCGGAGCGGATGAATGCGGGTTCCGGTCGAGCCAGCCAACATGATATCGGCGATGCCGCGGCGAATCGTCGTCACGGCTTCGGAGATGGCGACGTTGGATGACGCCTCGCGCATCGTCAGCGAATTGCTGGGTCCGCGCAAATCGTTGTAGATCGCCACGTGGCTGGCTGGCATGTTGGGCAGGTACTTGAGCAACCATAACGGATCGACCTTGGGGAGTCCCTGATCGCCCCAATGCTCGATGTCGAACCGGCCGCCGGACACGCATTGCTTGATCCCGGCGGCGAATTCGTGCGGCATCGTCAGAATATAATCCGAGCCAAACAACGTGCCGATTCGATCGGGATCAACCTTGCCGGGCTCGATGCCTGCGTGTGCCAACGCCAGTTGAGATGAGGCCACGCCCATTTCGATTTCCCGACACATCAGCTTGAGACCCTTTTTGATGCTGCGTTTGAGCATCTTGTCGAGTGGGCCAAATTCTTCGATGTCGCCGGTAAACCCTCGGGCCTCGCCACCAATTTTGGTGGGCAGCTCGTTATGGGGGATCCTAGTCAGATAATCGACGCCGCTTTTCTGTTCGCTGAGTGACGTCCACAACTCGTCAGCCGAACAACCCACCGGGCTGATCAGGCCAAACCCGGTAATCACAACGCGGCGATCTGAAAACGGCATGACGGAAGCGGTTAACGCAGGAAGTCAGTAAATGCGGCTCACGCCCTATTCTAGATACGGTGCCCTGATCGTCGAGACGACTGGGCGCCGGACATGAAAACGCCTTCTGCGGCACGAGCCCGGGATTGAGCGATTATTAGCGGCGCGGACTGACTGGCATCATTTGACCGGCCGCCGACACAGCGGCTGTGGCAGACGTCTGCGGGGCCGGTCCTTTGTATTCAATGAACAACAAGGCATCGGCCCGCCGCCGTGTGCCTTTGAAGATTGAAGGAATGCCCATTAACGGTTCGCGCTGGGGGCCGGGCGTGGCGACCACGCCGCAACTCAGCAACAATACCTGATCACTGGGCCAGCGAAACCTTTCTTCCAACCGCCAGCTGACCATTTGCGGAATCTGCAGTTCTACGGGCTGCGTCTGGCCATCCGGAGTCTGTAAATCGATACTGACTTTTTGCATTTTTTCAATCTGGTCGATCTTGCATCCCACGATCGCTTCCATGCTCTGGCCGTCCAACGAATTGAGCGCGCTGAACTCCAGCGAGTATCCTTCGTCGATGCGGTCGTTGATCGGCTGGTAACGGCCGACACCGTCGTTAACCCACGTCAGGGCACGCGTGAAGTTTACCGGTCGAGTTTGGGATAACAGGTATTTTTGCCCGTCGCGGATTGTCAGATCGCCCGCGCTGTGTTCCTGGTAATCCGCCCGATTGCGGAGCGTGTTGGCCAGCAACGCGGCGTTTTCCTTGGAAATCAGCCAGGCTTCAACGCCAGGTGAATGAACCTCCACCGGTTGCATCATTGTGAAAGCCGCACTTCGCCAATTGGGATTGACGATCGTCACCAGCCGCAATCCCATCACTTGCGGACGCCCCTGCGAATACACCAATCGGTCCACGATCGATTTGACGCGGAGATGGATCTCGGGGGTGTGATAGATGTGCAACTGGTCGCGCGAGGCATTGAGAATCCCCATCGGCTCGGTAAACCACAAGTCGGTGCCCGTCTCGTTGAGAATCCAATCGATCACCGCCTGCTGGGGGCGGGTCGTGTTGTTGATTAAATGGGTGTAAGGCGAAATATCGTATGTCCGCCAGATTTGACCAGCCCGGTTGGGCAGTACTTCCAAACCTTTGCTGACGGTGGTGATCCGCGAATCCACCACCTGCTGATTCCCGCCCGATGAGTCCGGTTGCCCCGCGGACTCTGGCGACTCTTGATCATCCGCTTCCAAAAAAGCAGCCGGCACGACCACGGATTGCTCCAGCGGATTCGGGCCGCTTACCGTTTGTGGATTGGACGCGGCCGTCGCGTTGATGTTGGGGGGCGGCTGATTCTGAAGCTCGCTCGCCAGTGCCGGGGGTGTGACAAGTCCACCCAACATCGGTGCGGGCGAGGACGATTGGGGCGGGATGAGCGGTGCCGCGTAGGGCAGAGTGCTACCCGGCGGATACGTCGCTCCGCTGATTGGGGGATAGACAGGCGCCGGGATGGAATTGCCCATCGGGCGCGCTCCATCAATGCGCTGAGCGATCGCAGGCACTTGCGCGCCCGGAATCGTTTTCAATGGACGTCCCAACCCTGGTTGCCAGGGAAGTGCGTCACCCGAATCGTTTGGCGCTTCGTTTGACGGTTCGGCCGAGGGCGAACCCTGGGCGGCAGGAGCTGGTTGAGTGGATTCGGCGTTTTGCGCCACAACTTGCCAACAGAGTTCGAAGGAAAGGAACCAGACGATAACCAGCCATACGACGACGCGCATTTGAGTCTCCATCCTTGGGAACGCAGATTCGACGCATGATGTCGAACCAGAAATTGATCACATTAATGATCACGGCCGCGGAACATCTTGCGCGCGGAGTATAGACGTGAAGTTCGCGCGGTCACAATATCGATCAATCAGCGTTAAAGGGGAGGAAAACCGCCCTATATCCTTCAAAATCCCACGATTGGCGATGACAGCATTCAGTTGTTGTATTTCAGCTGCCAGGGTTGAATAATGAATTCAATTCCATACCGTCGGTCCGTGACCGCTCAATCTCGCCCGTTTCGCATTGGTCAAGGCAGACGGAAGTTCAAATTCAGGTAGTGTCGTATTTTTGTGTTGTTATTAGCCGGAACGCGCTAGCGTCCGGTTTAGGTGAAAAACCGTGGGCTAGCGCCCTGCGGCTGATCGTTTCTTAGCGTGGCAACACAGTGTTGAGGCACTACACAAATTCAGGACACATCGGAATGAGTCAGGGCTACTTGCGATCGGGCAAATCAGCTGGACAAGGCAACTTGCAGCAGCCTCTTTATTTGCCGCCGCAACAGTCGTTGGCGAACGCATTTCCACATGAATTGCCGCCGCTGGACCGCACTCCTACGCCGTGGGCGGTGTTGAATGGCTGCAAAGCCTGGTTGTCCAGCATGTTCTTTCACTTGATCGTGATTTTGGGGCTGGCACTGTTGACGATGCCGGTCACCGCGCCGCAAACGGTAAGTTTAACGATCGGCACGGACGAGTACACGGAACTCGGCGAAGTCGAAGAGTTGACGATCGATTTGTCTGCTGTGAAAACGCTGGACAATATCGACCCCAGCCGCTCGCCGATGCCGCAAGAGTTACTGGCGCTGAATTCGGCGGTCGAGTTTGAAGAGACCGAAGACGCCCAGCAACTGCAGGGCTATTTGGGCAACGACACGCTGCGCCGCCATTGGGCGTCAGGCGAAATGGGCACCGCCAGCTTTTTTGGAGTTGATGCCAGCGGCGATCGGATTGTCTATATCGTCGATCGCTCCGGTTCGATGCAAGGTTCGCGATGGCAGCGTGCCAGTTACGAATTGATTCGCTCGATCGAGCAACTTCAGCCGGATCAAAAGTTTTTTGTGTTTCTGTTCAGTGATCGGTGCCATCCGATGCCGCGACTTGCTGGACCCAACCAATTGGTGCCCGCCACTTCGCCAAATATTGAGGCGGCCAAAAGATGGATTTTGCGGCAGTCACCGGCGGAGGACACGCATCCGCTGTCATCGGTCAAACGCGCCTTGAGATTGAATCCGGATACAATTTTTTTGCTGACCGATGGCATGTTCCACGACAAGACGGGACCCTACCTGGTGGACCGCGCCGAAATGAGACAGAGCACCAGCCATCCGGAAAGCGTGGTGATCAATACGATTGCGTTTCACTGCGACAAAGTGCCATTGCTTATGATGTTGCGTGATATTGCAGTCAGCTATTCCGGGACGTTTCGCCACGTGGAGTAGGCGGTCAACCAAAATTGACCGCGACGGTCAGGGAGGCGACTTGGCGCAAGGGCCGGGCTTGCTGCTGGCCCCGAACATGCGCGGTGGTGGCCTGTCCGGCGGATGGATAGACTGCTCCGGCTGTTGTCCTCACCGTTGCTGGCCCAAATCAGTTAGCCGGTGGTGGAAAACCGTTGATTTGAGCGTAACTCTTGTTCTTGACCAAATTTACGTAAATCGATATCCTTAGGAAGATAAGTGGTTTGTCATTTGGGTGGTCGACACCTGCCAGGTCCATTTGAGGAGGCAAAAATCGTGGATTGACGTTTTTGGAGCAACCTGAGTTTGTCCTTTGCAATTTTGGGTTGTGGAAACGGGTCGACGGGTGGTTGTGCTGGCATGTTTCAGCCGGCTCGATGCCCAACAGTGATGGTCCGGCGGTGAACACATTAGGCGAGGTTTGATGTCTCGTCAGATGCGGAATCCGGCGGCATTTTTATTGTCCGCGATAGGCGGGTGGCAATGGCCAATCCGATTGCCAACCGCGAAAAACAAGACACAAGTGAACGTGACGTCCACCGCGCAGGCAATGGCCTGGCGTGAGACGAGGTTTTGGAAAGCCAGATCATGAATGCCAGTGAAGTACTTCGAATCGTCGATTCGCTGCATCGCGACAAAAACATTCCCAAGGAAATTGTGTTTGTCGCTATCGAAGCGGCGTTGGTTTCGGCGGCCCGAAAACACTTTGGCGAAGAAGCAGATATCGAATTCAATATCGACCGCGAGTCGGGCGCCATTGCCGGAAGGTGTGGACAACAGCTGCTCGACTTCGAAGACGTGATTGGTCGCATCGGTGCCCAAACCGCGAAGCAAGTGATCATTCAGAAAGTTCGAGAGGCCGAGCGTGACGCCCAGCTGATCGAATACGATCAGCAACTCGAGCAAATCGTAACGGGCACGGTGCACCGTAGCGAAGGGAGTGTCACCACGGTGACACTGGGCAATGTGGAGGCGATCCTGCCGCGGAGCGAACAGATTCCTGGCGAAACGCACCAGCCGAACGAACGGATCCGAGCGCTTGTGATTGAGGTCAAGGCCCAGGGCAGCCGAATCAAAATCGTGCTGAGTCGAACGCGTCCCAAATTCGTGCAGAGGCTGTTCGAACAGGAAATCCCCGAAATTGCCGACGGCGTAATCAGTATCAATGCGATCGCCCGCGAACCGGGTTATCGGACCAAATTGGCAGTCAGCAGTATCGACAGCAAAGTTGATTGTGTGGGGGCTTGCGTCGGCGTGCGCGGGAACCGCATTAAGAGCATCATTGACGAGTTGTCCAACGAACGGATTGACATCGTTCGGTACGACGAAGATTCCGAGGTGATGATCCGCAACGCGCTGCAACCGGCCACCGTGGACGAAGTGATTTTGTGTCCGGAAATCGGCCGGGCCATCGTGTTGGTCGCCGAAGACCAGTTGTCACTGGCTATCGGTAAACGCGGGCAAAACGTGCGGCTGGCCAGCAAGTTGTGTGGCTGGGACATTGAGATCATGACGCAAGAGGAACTCGAGCAGCAGATCGAACGCGCGGTTTCCGGTTTCAGTTCACTGGATGGTGTGGACGAAGATCTGGCCAACGCACTGGTCGCGGCCGGTTATTTGTCTTACGATGATTTGGAGGTTATCGAGCCTGAATTCTTGATGTCGCTTGCCGATTTGACCGAACAACAGGTCGACCACATCGTCGCTCAGGCAGAGATCAAGGCCGCCGAAGCCGAAAAGCTGCTCGAAGAACAAAAACGACAACAGCGCGAACAAAAAGAACGCGAAGAGCGCGAGCAGGCCCTGGCGGCGGCGCGCGAAGCAACGGAACCAATGGAAGCTGCCGAACCGGAAACGGCCGGCATGCGACCCGACAATAACGACGATCAATCTACCACCGGATCCGATCCAACCGCCCCGGCGGCAGGCGAAGCCGATGTCATCGATCGTTCCAGCGAAAACGTATCGTCCACCGTCGAGTCCGCCGAAACACAGGTTGCCAAGGCAGCCGAGGACCCGAATTGATATGAGGATGCGTTGGAATGCCGGTGGCGCGGTTGCCGATTTGAATCGACATGATTCCGACTTTGGAGTTTGTAAATCCAGCATAGAAGAAGATTTTTTTATTGATGCGACAAGCCAAACGGGTTGCCGGCGATCGGCAACGAAATGGCTTGGAGCCAGACCCCTGAGGGAGGTCCATATAACGTGGCCGTCCGTATTTACGCGTTGGCAAAAGAACTGGGACTTGACAACAAAGCATTGCTTGATGTCTGCGATAAGGTAGGCATCAAAGGCAAGGGGTCTGCGCTAGCCAGCCTGGAAGACGACGAAGTCGGGAAAATCAAACAGTTTCTGGAAAACGGCGAGCAAACCAAAGCGAAATCCCCCGCCTCATCGCAAGCCACCACGGCCGAATTGGCCGCGCCCGTCCGCGATGATATCTTGCCTTCCCGCCCTGCCGGTGTTCGCGATCTAAACCAACGCGCCAAGCGATCGGCCGAGCGGATCGAAAAGACGACCGCGCCGGCGGCCAAAAAAACGGGTTTGAACATCAAATTGGCAGAGATGCCTGAGGTGAAACAGCCCGCCCCAACCGCCGAACCGCAGGAAAAAATTCAAAAGCCGGATATCGCGTTGCCACAAGAGGCCATTCGCGACGCGATGCGCAAAAAAGCCATCGCCGGCAACACATCGGCACCTTTGGAAGAGTTCACCAAGACCAAGGTTAAGCCGAAAAAGAAAGGCAAAGCTGCCGCCGAGGTCGAAACCCCGCCCACCGCATTTGAACTGGAAAAGGCTCCGCTGACCGGTCGGCGTCGCGGGGGTAAACGCGAAAAAGGCGCCAAAGACGAAAAGCTGGATGCGGATTTGGGCAGCACCCGCCAGGCCCGCGTTCGCACGCGGCGGCGAAGCGAATCGGAGGATGATGATCGGCCCATGTCGCGGCGACGGGCGATTCGTCGACGCTCCGGTCCGACTGTCAACACCGCTGCTCCCCGCAAAGACAAAGTGCTGTTGGAGTTGCCCTGCACGGTCCGCAGTTTCTCCGAAGCCGCCGGCGTGGCGGCCGTCAAGGTCTTGTTGACGCTGCAGCAATTGGGTGATGAATCGTCATCCTCGATCAATTCGCCCATCCAGGATGAGATGGTGGATCTGCTCATCGAGCATTTCGGCATCGAACACGTGGAAATCAAACAGCCTGAATCGCTGGAAGAAAAGTTGATTACTCATTTGGAAGGTGAGCCAGACGATCCGGCTGATCTGCAGCCGCGACCGCCGGTGGTGACGTTTTTGGGCCACGTCGACCACGGAAAAACTTCGTTGCTGGATGCGATCATTGGCATCGACGTGGTGTCCGGCGAAGCTGGCGGGATCACCCAGCACATTCGCGCTTATGCCATCCAGAAAAACAATCAAAAAATCGCCTTTGTCGACACGCCTGGCCACGAGGCGTTTACGGAAATGCGGGCCCGAGGCGCCAATGTGACGGACATCGCGGTGCTGGTGGTGGCGGCCGACGACGGCGTCATGCCGCAAACCGAAGAGGCCATCAGCCACGCCAAAGCGGCCGGCGTGCCGATCGTGGTGGCCTTGAACAAGATCGATCTGCCTGGCGCCGATCCGGACAAAGCCCTGCAGGATTTGGCATCGCATGAATTGCTGCCCAGTGAGTGGGGAGGTGATATCGAAGTGGTGCGCACCAGCGCCACACAGGGCACGGGCATCGACGAATTGCTGGAGACCATCCTGGTGACGGCTGAATTGCACGAGTACAAGGCCAACCCGTCGCGGCCGGCGGTCGGCACTTGTCTCGAAGCGGAGCAAGAGCCGGGGCGCGGCGTCATCGCCAAGGTCATTGTGCAAAACGGGACGTTGAAGGTCGGCGACGTGGTCGTGTGCGGGGCGGCTCATGGGCGTGTCAAAGCCCTCTACGACACGCTCAGTGCCAACAAAACCGTGAAACAGGCTGGACCGTCGATGCCCGTCAACCTGACCGGATTGGATGTGGCGCCTGAGGCCGGTGACCGTTTTTACGTGCTGGAGGACATTGCCGATGCCCGGCAGCTGGCCTCGTCGCGGGAACTGCAAACCCGACATCGATCATTGTCGGGGATCACGACACGGGTGTCGTTGCAGGAATTTCAAGAGCGACTGGAATCGGGAACGCTGGGCGAGGTCGAAGACGTCGTGACGCTCAACCTGATCATTCGCGCCGACGTTCGCGGATCGATCGAAGCCATTCAAAAGGAATTGAGCAAGCTTGATCACCCGGAAATTCGAATTAATATTTTGCAGGCACTGGTCGGTGGGATCACCGTGGCCGATGTGCGGCTGGCCCAGGCATCGGCCGCGGTCATCATTGGCTTCAATGTCGTGCCGGACGAAGCCGCGCGGTCGTTGGCCGACGATTTGCAAGTGGAGATTCGCCGTTACGATGTGATCTACAAAGTCACCGACGACATCCGCGCCACCTTGGAAGGCCGCCTCAAACCCGATGAGCAAACGGTGGAATTAGGTATGGCCATGGTGCTGCGTGTGTTCAACATCAGTCGCGTCGGCGCCATTGCCGGTTGCCGCGTGATGCGGGGTCACATCGAACGCGGTTGCCGAATCCGCGTGATTCGAGAAAGCCGCATTATTGGGGATTACGCCTTGGATTCGTTGAAGCGCGAAAAAGACGACGCCAAGGAAGTGCAGCGCGGCATGGAATGCGGAATCAAGCTGGCTGGATTCAACGACGTCAAGGAAGGCGATTCGTTGGAAGCGTACAAGATCGAAGAGGTGGCTCGGACCCTCTAGGCCATTTTGGTGCCGCAACGAATATGAGTTCTCGTCGCGTTTTAAAAGCCGCTCAAGCCATCCGTGAAGTCGTCAGTTCGGCGATCTTGGTGGATCTCAAAGATCCCCGTGTCCGCGACGTCACCGTCACACTGGTCGAGGTCTCCGGCGACCTGCGGGCCGCCAAGGTCTATGTGTCGGTGATGGGCGACGAAAGCAAACAGAAGTTGTGTTTGCACGGTTTGCGCAGCGCTACCGGTTACCTGCAGCAGAAGGTCGGCAAGCGGATCGACGCCCGCTACACGCCCCGAATCAAATTCGTACTGGATCAAGGCATCAAAAACGCGCTGGAAGTCACCCGGATTCTCAAGGAAGTGCTTCCCGATTCACCCGAACCGGCCGCCGACCGATACGAATCCCCGACCCTGCCCGATCCGGATTCCTCCTCGACGTTTCACGATTCACCCGAAGCGCCGGATTGAGGACCGGCGGCCAGTAGACCGACAACCACCAGTTTGCCGGCCCTGCCCTGACGGAAATCAAAACTTTATCAGGAGTGACTTGCGATTCCATGGCTGTTTCAAATCGCGCCGCAAAATTATCGAAACTGCACAAGGTGGCCAAAAAACTTTACCAACCGGTCCGCCCGCCGGCGGACCGTTCGGTTCTGGAACATCTGTTGTACGCCTGCTGCCTGGAAAACTCGGATTTTGAAGCCGCTGACGAAGCCTTTGCGCGGCTGCAGGAAAGCTATTTTGACTGGAACGAAGTGCGTGTCACGACCACCGTGGAACTCGCTGAGGCAATGAAATGTCTGAGCCGGCCACAAGAGGCTGCCGTGCGCCTCAAAAAGACACTTCACTCCATGTTTGAAACGCATTACCAGTTCAACATCGATCACTTGAAAAAGGAAAACTTGGGCAAGGCCGTCCAGATCATCAACAGATACAAGGGCATCACGCCCTTTGTCGTCGGCTACGTCTCGCAAAATGGACTGGGCGGCCACGCCATTCCGGTCGATCAGGCGTTGATCAAACTGATGTATGCCGTGGGCGTGATTGACGAAAAGGAAGCCGAAAAACGGCAAGTGCCCGGATTGGAGCGGGCGATTCCCAAAACCAAGGGCGTGGAGTTTTTCTCGCTTACGCACCAACTGGCCGTGGCCTATTTCGTTTCACCCTTCAACAACGAAATCCGCAAGGTGCTGTTGGGCATCGACCGCACGGCCACGGAACGATTTCCCAAACGGGAACGCAAAAAAAAGAAGACGGCCAAAACCGAATCAGTCGCCGCCACGCCCGTGAAACCGGGCGCGAAACGACCGGCCAAGAAAACACCGCCCGCGGCGCGCACCGCTGGGAAAAAACCCGTGAAAAAAACGGCTTCGCGAAAGCCGGAAAAGAAGATGGCGGGCAAAAAAAAATCGGTCGCCAAGGGTTCGAAAAAAAAGCCGGCGGCCAAAGGCGGCAAAAAAAAATCGCCCACCAAGCGATTAGCTAAGAAGAAACCTCGCTAATAAGCACAGTCTGCCCCCGTTTCTCATCGCCAATTGTCTGCAGGAACTTCGAATCACCAGGTTTGAACGTCATGGCCGGCCACTCGCACTGGGCAGGAATCAAGCACAAAAAAGCCGCCGTGGACGCCAAACGCGGCAAGCTGTGGAGCAAACTTTCCAACGCTATTATCGTGGCAGCAAAAATTGGCGGCGGTGATCCGGAAGCTAACATTCGGCTGCGGACTGCCATTGCCGATGCCAAAGCGGTCAGTATGCCCAAAGACAATATCGAGCGCGCCATAAAAAAGGGCACTGGTGAACTGGAAGGCGCAAACCTGGAAGAAATCCTGTACGAGGGTTACGGGCCGCACGGCGTCGCCGTTTTATGCGATATCCTGACCGACAACCGCAATCGCACGGCCTCAGAATTGCGAAAGGTGTTCGAAGTCCACGAAGGCAAACTTGGCGAATCGGGCTGCGTGGCCTGGATGTTTGATCGCAAGGGCTTGTTCGTGATCCCCCGCCGGGGTGCCAACGAAGAGCGATTGATGGAGGCGGCGCTGGAAGCCGGCGCCGAAGATATCCGGCAGTCGGGCGATTATTTCGAAGTCATATGCGATCCGGAAGTCTATTCGATCGTCGAACAAGCCCTCATCGACGCCAAAATACCGCGTGAGTCTAGCCAGGTGACTCGCATTCCCCAGAACTCGATTCAGCTGGATGCGGATGCCGCGCGCAAGGTGCTGAAATTGATGGACGCGCTCGACGATCACGATGACGTACAAAACGTGTCGGCCAATTACGACATCCCCGAAGAGGCCCTAGCTGAATTGACGGCCGAATCGTAATCGGGTCTCCGTGGGCGTCCCGACGTTGGTCTGTGCTGTCCTGCGAAAACTGTGCTGCCAGCGAAAACGGTGCTGCGATACGAAAACGGAGCCCCGACCGTGAGGGAGGGCCGAACACCGTGCACGCTCCCTGACGGTCGCGGCTCTGTTACGTCCTGATGTTGTTAAATGCAGTGTTACTTTCTGATGCTGTTAAAACTTGGTCTGTGCTTGCGATGCGAAAACTGTGCTACCAGGCGAAAACGGAGCCCCGACCGTGAGGGAGGGCGAAGCACTTATGCACGCTCCCCAACAGTCGCGGCGGTTTTTGCTCAAGTCGCCAAGATTTTGTCCTTTGTCCTGCGCTTTTCGTACTTGGTTATCCAATCCTGACAAACGCTGGCGATCTTCTTATAATTTCGGCGATGCGTCCGTAGCTCAATTGGATAGAGCATCGGTCTTCGGAACCGAGGGTTGGGGGTTCGAGTCCCTCCGGGCGTATTCGGGAACCAGGATTCGGGAGTTCACCATCCCGGTGATTCCCCGAGCCCGCTTCCAATCCGGGCTTACCAGATTCCCTCCGCAACATGC
>JBFILF010000075.1:0-15070 GCA_041599835.1 Pirellulaceae bacterium | reverse complement strand
GCAGCGCCGTTTATCGTCGCCATCGAGTTTTCGCGAACCTATCGACAGTTCGATCGAATGATCAAGTATGCTGAGACCGGGTTGGCCACGAATCCGGCCGACCCGCGAATCCGCAACTTTATACAACAGTTTACCGTCCTACATTATCTCTCATCCGGAACCGGTTTCCTGATCAGTCGCGACGGATTGATTATCACCAATCGGCATGTAGTTGAACCGCGCGACTTGGAACTTCGCGACAGTCAGGTCTACGTGACGTTGGACGGCCGTAGCGACGAAATTGCCGCCCGCGTCGTGCATCGTTCCGAGACGGAAGATCTGGCGCTGCTTCAAGTCGATGCCGCTGATCTAAAACCGAACTCGTTCGAGCCGCTGAAAATATCCAGGGCGGAGGCCAAGTTGCTGCAACGGGTAGTCGCCTTTGGGTATCCCGATTTCGGTCAAGCAACCGGCGTCAAATCCACTCCGGGGTCGGTGGCGCGGGAAGCGTCCCAAGAATCCTTTAATCGTATGATTCAGCTGAACTTGACGGTCAACCCTGGCAATAGCGGGGGGCCACTGTGCGCCATGAACGGGTCGGTGATCGGCGTTGTCACGGCCAAAACGGGAAACACCGAATTGCAAGATTCCAGCGGCTTGGCCATCCCCACTTCAACGGTCTGGGATTTTCTGAAATCGAGTCTAAGCGAAAACGAACTGAACGGCTTGGCGGCCAAGGACCAGGCGCGTGACCTGGCACCAGAAAAACTGGCGCAGCGGGTGAAAGAATCCGTCGTGTTGATTGTGCGAAAGAAAAATTCTCCTAATACTTTTGATGAAAAAATCTCTGCCGATCAGGCGCTGGCGATTAACAACGAAGTTTGGGAAAACGTCAAATCGCCAGTTGGCCCGGACCAGGTGCAGCGGCTGAAATCGGATTTGGAATTGATGCAGGATGTTTGCGGCCAGCACCCCAGGGGCATCTATTTCAACACGCTGGCGACGGCCGAGTTTCGCATGGGCAATTACCGGGCCGCTATCGCCGCAGCAAAACAATCGTTGAAACGTACACCGGGCGAGATGCAACCGCCACTGCCAACTCCATACCCGGGTGATCTGGCGATCTTGGCGATGAGTTACCTAAAACTTGACGAGCCGGAGCCTGCCAATCGATATCGAGAGGATCTTAATCAGGCGATCAAACTGGAAGTGTTTCGGGACGATCAAGAAGTCCAGTCATTTGTGAACGAGGTGGAACGGGCATTTGCCGCGGATTCGAAAAAGTAACCACATCGCAAAGCGGAGGACACGGGACTCGAACCCGCAACCCCGTGAGGGGCAACTGATTTCGAATCAGCCTGCTAACCAATTCGCTTATCCTCCTCTTCAGATGAACCGAATTTGACGCTCGCGGTTCACCCAAAATCGATTTCCCCTATTTAAACGAGGCAAGAAGGCTGGGGCAACCCCGCGCGATCGAGACCAGTTTGCCCCAGGCGTGTTAGCGATGGCGGCCGGCGGGATCGGCTGCAGGACTTCGGCGTCCTTCGGCTCCCGGCTGGGCACCGGCGCCCGGCTGCGATGACCCGATCAGGAAATTGTCGATCTGAGCCGCACTTTGCAACCGCTCGAATTCTTCGGCCATGGCGATCCGCAGCTTCTTTTCCATGATGTCCTTGTACAGCTCGTCCTTGACCGCGTCGAATTCCTGGACGACCGGCGTCGTGCGACCCTTGCACCACAGGATCACCCAGTTTTCACCGACGGAAACCAGTCCCGAAATCTGGCCGGGCTTCAGTCGAAACGCCTCTTCTTCCAACATGGGCCGGCCGCCGTGCATTTGAATGGGCGGCACTTCGCCGTAATTGGCCCGCGAAGCCGGTTCGACGGAATATTGATGGGCCAGCTCGCCAAAGTATTGTTCCGTGGAGTTGGCGCGGGCCATCTCCCAGACTTTCTGAGCCGTCCGCTGGTCCTGCAACACAATCGCCAGCACATTGACGCGCGGTCCAAAATTCGCTTCGAATCCCTTCTGCATGTCCTCATCCGTCACTTGCACCGTCGGCGCGACGATCTTCTTCATGGCCACCGTCGGCCAGACTTCGTCTTGAACATAGATTTCAGTTTTCGACGGATCGTTTTGCGAAACCTGGGCCATCCAGCGATTGATGTCGGCCGTGCCGTCTTGTTTGACGATGCCAAACGACTCGGCGGCCCGACCGATTTCACGACGCAAGTCGTCATCGGTGACTTGCAGGCCCTTGCGCTGCAACTCTTGCAAGATGACTACGCGGTTGATTTCACTTTGCAACACGTCGCGTCCAAACCGCGTAATGCATTCTTCGTAAACGTGTTCCATCATGATTTGCCTCGACCCCACCGTAGCGGCCACGCCGGGCAAGCGTTTTCTCAGTTCCGGGTCGTTGTAGACGTTGACGATTTGGGCAGTTTCCTGCATTTCCTGGAACAGGGCCGTCGCCGCATCCCCCAGTTTCGCTTCGCGAATCTCGTCTTCGATCCGCTGTTTCGCCAGCACTTGTTGTTCCGCTGCCAGCTGTACCGGCGGGTAGTGGCGTTCGCATTTGAGGATAATGAATTGTTCGCTAATCGGGATCACCTCAGAAATGTCGCCCACGTTCAAGCTGAACGCGGCTTCTTCCAAAGTCGGCTCGCCCATATTGCGTCGCAACGGCGGCAACAACCCGCCGACCGAAGCGCTGTTTGCGTCGACCGAATGATCAATCGCCAGCCGGCTGAACTGCTGCGGATTGGCTTTGGCATGGGCCAGAATTTTGTCCGCCTTGGCCCGGTCATCCAACGCGATGGCGCGGACTTGAACTTTGGCGCCAAATTCGCTGGCAAGCTGGGATTGGATTTCCTCATCGGAAACTTGGATATGTGAGGCCGCCAATCGTCTCAGCGCCAATTCCGTCCACACAATTTCGTTCCGCAGCTTTTCGATGGAGACGTCCCGTTCCTCACGGATCAAGTCGATATAGCGCTCTGACGACATGCCGAATTTTTTTGCTCGCCGCTCGATTTCCGCATCCACGTCCTGCTCGGTCACCCGGATACCTTCGGCCTGGCATCGCTGGCCAATGAGCATGTTGTTGATCAAGCTTTCAATGACCGGCTCGCCAAATCGCCGAATCGACTCCTGGGCCAGCTGCTCACGAGTAATCTGCTGGCCGTTGACGATTGCCAGCACCTGAATGTTTTGTTGCGGCGCCGGCAGCTTGGTTTGTCCCCCGGTCGGTGGCGATTGACGCCGTGACGTTTGACCGGTCGCCTGGCCCAGATCGATCAGCAACAACCCGACGGCTAACAAACCCAATGTGACGTAAAGATTCGCGCGAAGACCGTCAAAACGGATCATGGGTTTCTCCTTAAACCAAATGCGTCGCACTTCCCGTGCGCACCAGTGGGCGAAAATATCCGCGCAACAATAACAGCTTAGCGGGAAACGTGGCGGCGGTTGCAACACAAATTGCCGGCAACGTTGGGACGAGAGTATAGATCGCCATGGCGGCGGACTCAATACAAACCTGGGTGGCAATCCCAGCGGAGCGGCAGCGGTGGCGATACTTAAATAGGGTGATAGCACCCTGGCCACAGGTGTTGTGTGAAGGCGCAAAAAAAACGGGTCGATTTTCCATCGACCCGCCTTTCAATAATTTAGGGCAACTGCCATTAATTCCGATTCGGTTGTTGGTTTCGATCGAAGTAATCGCCGTACCGGGAATTCCATTGATTAGATGGCGCATTGGTCGTTGGTTGCCACGACGGTCGCTCATTCGCAGGTTCCGATGGTATGGAAAGGTTGCGCGACGGAATCGCCGGCTGGTGATAAGGCTGAAGCTGTTGATTGATCCGTGTATTTTGATTGATGGCTGGCTGAGTAATGATGGGCCGTGTTCCCGGCGCCGGTGCCGTTTGCGTAACGCCAGGTTGCCGCAGCAGCTGGGTCGCGGAATTTACGGGTGGTTGAATCGTCGAATTCTGTGATCGAATCGTCTGATTGATGCCTGGTTGCGAATTAATAATGATGTCCTGGCCGATGCCCGGTTGACCCGGTGTTATGGATTGCGGCGTGTTGGTTTCGGAATAAGGCATGTAGTAATCGATATTGGGTCCGGGATTTTGCCAGTGATGGCCGGGTCCCCACAAAGCGCCGATCTGTCGGGCCAGGTTTCTCAGTGGCTGACGCCGTTGAGCCATTAAATCATTGCTGGACGCCATCAGGGCAACCAGCACACCAAGAGATACAGACCAACGCAACATGTCGTACTCCATCCCAATAGGACAATTAACAGAAAGGTTTGCTAGTTCATCGCGTAAATCATCCCGGTTTCGCCTTGCAAACATCGCGGTGGCGAGAGATTTTGGATGAAATGCCGGCGATCGTGCTTGTTGTGCCCAATCGTCTTGTTGCAGGTGAGTTGGCAAAGCTGCCAATCGTTTGCAGCACGGATTTTTTGCAGCAGACGCAATATAAACCGGCAATCCCTGCCACAACTGTCCGACAAACTCGAGCGGCTGCACGGTTTAAGGCTGTCGCGCAATCAAAAGAGGTTTGGCCCGTTTTGCCGGGCGCTGATCGCACACAGAGAGGTGGTATTACCCGGGCCAAAGTCGTGAAACGCGGTGACTTTGCTCGATTAATCCAGACGTCGCAACTCTCACGAGGTTCGCTGCGCTGATTTGGGCCTTCCGCCGCCCTAATTATCGATATAGGGATCAGCGACGGTTTTTCCGTCAAGTTTGACGGTCAGATCGTCAGAAGTGTCAAACTCGCGATCCGGCCCGGCGCTCCGCACAGTGCAGCTGTCGGCTTCCGGTTCGTACCGCAATTCCGTTTCCCAGGCGTCCAGAAAACGAACGGTGACGACGTTTCCGTCCAATGCATTGGGAAGATAGAAATCATGGTCAGCCCGATACTGGCGCAGTTCTTCAACAGCGGCATCCATGGTCTGCCGCGTTTCTGCAATCTGCCCTCGCTGCTGGTGCATCACCAGCGCGTGTTTGCGGGCCTGGTGTCGGGCCATCTGATGCGAGGCAATGCCGTAGATCCCCAGCGACAAAATGGTTGTTGCCACCAATGAAAAGACCATTCCCACGATCGCCATGCCCCGCGGCGCCCGCATCAATCCAATCAGGCAAAACAACAAGGCAATGGGCGCGATGACGAACGCCGTCAGCGGGCTGATCAACACCAGCATCAAGCCGGTAAAGCCAAACCAATTAAAACGACCACGGCGTTTTTGAATCGAAACCGGCTCGTCGAATCCAATGTAAATCGGGCCGGGGCGACAGCATCGATGTCGATGGGCAAATGGCACGTGGTAACGCATCGTTTATTAACTCCTGTAACTGTTGTGCCTGGTATTTGGTGCCAGGCACAGACTCGGCCCGAATATCGTTAATTCGCCGCCCGCCAGGCGATATTGGGCGAATTTCCAGAAATTTGGAGTCGTCTTAAGATGATACGCGGCAACCACTTACCTTCCGGCGATCCCGGAGGCAGCCGCTGCGCCAGGGCCCTGGGATCAACCTCGGTGTGCACCATGCTCACTATTAGGCTTTCTATTCCACGTCGTGGCCTTCGATCACGTCGGTAATCGACGGCGGTTCGTGCGCCTTGAATTCGCCGCGATCCAGTTTGCCCATGTAATGGTGGTACGCCTTCATGGCCTGGCTGCCGAAGATCAACATGATCGGGATGTTGGCCCACAGCATCACGCCCAATCCCAGCGTCGTCCACATGTCCAGTTCCGCATCGGTGCCGATCAGCGCCCGCTTGTTTTCCGCTGGCCCGAACAGCTGCATCGACGCCAGCGTGGTCAACAATATCAACAGGCAATAGATCAATTTGTACAACAGCACGGCTGAATTGGTGACTTTTACGCCTCCCCGCGAAAACAGATACACGACCCCCTGCTCGCCGTAGTAACTCCAGGAAATCATCGTGGAAATGGCAAACAACCAGGCGGCCAACGTCACCAGCCACATGCCCAATCCCGGGGTGGTCCGATCAAACGCATGCGCGGTTAACGATGCGCCGGCGTAATCGCCAAAGATCCCGATTTGGCCCGGCTGCTCTGGCGCTTGGACTAGTTGCGGTGCCGGATCAGCTTCGAACGATTGCCAGTCGACCGTCCATCCGTTGTCGCCATCGCGAATAACCGTGCCCGAAACACGCATCAGTGAATTGCCCTGATCTGCGTTTTCGCCACTGTTCATCAACATGAAAACGCTTTTCTCAGCGGACCAGCCCGGTCCGTCGACGATGCGCAGTACCCGTTTGGCTTCGTCCGTCATGTCGCCCAGGTTCGGCGTGGTGATTTCCCACAAGGGATTGCCCTGCTCGTCGGTAATTTGTTCGACCGAAACCTGGGAGGAGTCGACGTACGTTTCGGGTGCCCGATTCCAGGCCCCGGTCGACAAGATCACCAGCGCCGTCATGGTGCAGACCACCAGCGTATCCACAAACGGCTCCAGGCCAGCCACGACACCTTCGCGTACCGGCTCGTCGGTTTTGGCCGCCGAGTGGGCGATCGGCGCCGAGCCTTGACCGGCTTCGGACGAGAAAAGCGCGCGTTTGATGCCCCACATTGCCGCGTAACCGAAACTGGCACCCATGAACGCGCCTCCCGGATCGACGGCACTTCCGCCCAGCCAAGTCGGCAAACCGGACCGCACGATCAACAACAGCATGGCGGGAATTTCCGTGATGTTGACCAGCAACACGAAAATGGCGGCCAACACGTACATGACACACATCGCCGGCACGAGTTTACCGGCCACTGAACCAATTCGTTTAATGCCGCCGATGATCACTAATCCAACGATCACGCTCAGCACGATGCCAGTCACGACCTGCGGGATCTGAAAATACTGCCGAGTCACATCGGCCACGTTCCAGGCTTGAAACATGTTGCCGCCGGTGATCGCGGACGTCAGCAACGTAATCACGAAGATGCCGCCGATCATCGAGCCGAGTGTGCCCAAGCCCCATTTCCGAAACCCGTCGCGGACGACAAACATTGGACCGCCGTGCGGATTATCGGGATCGCTGGTGTTGCGATACAGCATCGATTGGGTGACTTCCGTGATCTTCAGCGCCATGCCAACCAGGCCAATCACCCACATCCATAACACGGCGCCGGGCCCTCCCAGTGCGATCGCCAACGCCACGCCTCCGATGTTGCCCAAACCGACGGTGGCTGACAGGGCCGCCGAAAGCGCTTGAAAGTGGTTAATCGCGCCGGGGTCATCCGGATCGTCGTACAATCCGCGGGTCACGGCCACGCCGTGCGACAGTGCCCGGTACTGGGCAAAACGGCTCCAAATCGTAAACAAGATTCCGGTGGCGAGCAGCACAAACACGACGACTTCATGAAACAGGACACCATTCGCTGATTCGATGATCCCATTAACAACGTCCATTCACTTCACCTTTATTTTGCTATTCTGCGCCGCTCGGCGCGCTAACCGGTTGTGGCAAATGGCAATGATGACCGCGCGATTCTGGCAACGCAACCCAACAAATAAGCCGCTTGCCAATTTCGCCGTCGTCTCCCGGCGCATCGGCTTTGCCCCGACTTCGCCGATCCCCGACAGGCGGGACGCTAAACCCAACCAAGTTTCGCCAATATACCACTGGCGTACAGGAAGACCGCGACAATCGCGATCGGTACCACATATCGCAATACCTGCAACCAGATCATGTAGACATTGCCCCAGGTGGAACCCTCGGTGAACCCTTGTTTGCGCGCCTCATCGCCGACGCGCCATGCGGCGAACAGGGCAATCAATAACGCGCCGATGGGCAACATCCAGTTGCTGGCAAGGTAGTCAAAAAAGTCGAGCCAATTCATACCTTCCTTGCCAAATACCTGCATGAAATTTTCCGTCGACGCCGCCGTCTGGGCTCCGAATATCTCCGTGCTGTTACTCATCGCTGAAGGGATGCCCAATAATGCAATCGTGATACCCGTGCCCAGCACGGCGACAGCGCGCGATATGCCCTGCTCGTCAATAAAGTACGATGCCGCCACCTCCAACAACGAAATGGCGCTGGTCAGCGCCGCAAACGCCAACAAGACAAAAAATATTGGCGCCAGAATCGTGCCGCCAGGCATCTGGGAAAAGGCGATCGGCATACTGGCGAATACCAGCCCGGGCCCTGCCGCCGGATCCTTGCCCACCGTGAACAACATGGGAAACAGAATCAAACACGACATCAGCGCGACCAGCGTGTCCAACAGGCTGACCGTCACCGAAGCCTTAACGATATCGGTGCTTTTCTGCATATAACTTCCATACGTAATCATCGCCCCCATACCCAGCGACAGAGTAAAGAAGCTGTGACCCAGTGCTTCCAATGCCCCCGCACCGGTAAACTTCTTGCTGGAGGGCTGGAACACAAACGCCACCGCCTCGCCAAAACCGCTGCGCGTCGCCGCATATACCAGCATTACCAGCATCAAGACAAACAGCGTAGGCATCAAAACTTTAGCGGCGACTTCAATCCCGTTGCGGATGCCGGCCGCAACAATGGCGATGGTGATCGCCATGAATGAGAGATGCCACCCCACCGAAATCGACGTGCTGCCGGCCACCGCGCCGAAAGTGTCGCCAATCTGATCAGGAGTTTGACCGTTGAAACCCTCGGAGACCGACAGCCAGATGTAATGGAGCGACCAGCCAGCGACGACACTGTAATACGACAAAATGACGAACGCGGTCAAAACGCCCAACCAACCGGACAAAATCCAGGGACTTCTCGGCTTGGACAGCGCGCGGAACGCGCCGACCGGCGATCGTTGTGATGTCTTGCCGATCAGAACCTCGGCCATCATGATCGGGACGCCGATCAAGGCAATGCACACCAAGTACACCAGCACGAACCAGCCGCCACCGTTCTCGCCCGTGATATAGGGAAACTTCCAAATGTTTCCCAGCCCCACCGCAGAACCCGCCGCCGCCAGAACAAACCCCACACGGCTGCGCCAATGACTGCGGACAGTGGAAGTCTTGGTGGCATCCGCCATGGATTGCACTCCAGTCAGCGTCTAACAAAAGGACAATGTAAAGAGGTGCGGACGGAACTTAGCACAAGAACAGGCACTTTGTGAGTTTGAGAGTATAAACGCAAAACGTAGGCGATGAAATTAACGAAGACATCACGCGACACGAGAAAAACCGCGTTTTGGTGTAAGGTCCTCCAAGTTTCATGGCTGCGGTGCTTGGGCAAAGCGGACGCGATCCATCTTGTCGGCCCCCATGTGCGTCTCCGATAGATTCCTGTTCTTTTGAGTTTTGGAGATTCACCGATAGATGCCTGTCCTTTGAGTGGGTGGACGGGCAGAAACGCGAGTAGTGGTTGGATCGGAAGGTATTTATGGCAAAAGGCTTATGAAAAATTTTGACCGGCTGGGGATAATTTTGACACAATCAGTTGTGAAATATGCGTAAAATGCTATAACGGATGGCCCGCGAGACTTCCAGGCCACGTCGTTTCTCGTAATTCCTCACGTAACCGTTTATTGACTATGGCAACCGACCTTTCATCCACCGATCAAGTCGTCGTCGATCTTCTGCGAAACGAAGGTCCGCTTTCAGTTAACGACATGGTCGACAACCTGGGCGTCACTGCCACAGCGGTCCGGCAACGACTTTCGCGACTGATGGCTCACGGGTTGATCGACCGCATCGATTTTCGGAAGGGACGGGGGCGGCCGGTGCACAAATACTCGTTGACCGAGTCCGGCGTGGAGGCCGCGGGCGACAACCTGGCGGATCTGGCTCGCGCCCTGTGGCTGGAGATTTCAAACATCGCGGATACGGAGATTCGTCGCTCGGTAATTGCCGGAGTGGTACGCCGGTTGGTCTCAACCTACCGCGACCAAATCTCGGGCGAAACACTCGACGAGCGAATGAAGTCCATCGCGGATCTATTTGGTCTGCGCAGCATACCGTTTGTGTTCGAACACCAAAACGGCCAGCCGGTTTTGAAAATTATCGGGTGCAGTTATCCGCACCTGAACAACGACGACGAAAGCCAGCATGCGGCGATTTGCGAACTGGAACGCCAATTGTTGTCTGAATTATCAGATCACCCCTTGGACGTCGACCGCTGCGCCTGCCAGCAGGGCGGCAATTGTTGCACGTTTCACGCCTCCGATGCCGGGCAATCGTGATGTAATTTCGAAATCAAAAGTGACTTGTTGATCACCCAGCATTTTTCAAACCTTGGAAACAAACTAGAAAGCGGAAATGTCAGATATTCTGAAGATCTCGAATTTGCACGTTGCGATTGACGACAAACCGATCCTGCGCGGTGTGAACCTGGAGCTTAAGAAAGGCGAAACGCATGCGTTGATGGGTCCCAATGGCAGTGGCAAAAGCACGTTGGGCTTGGTGATCATGGGCCATCCCAACTATGAAGTCACCCAGGGCGATATTCAGCTCAACGGCGAAAGCATTTTGGAGCTGGAGGCGGACGAGCGGGCGCGGCGCGGCCTATTTATGGCCTTCCAACGGCCGGTGGCGATCCCCGGCGTCAAGATGGCCGACTTTCTGCGGCATGCCACCACCAACGTGCGCAATCCAGAACGAGGCGAGGGCGAAGATCTGATTCCGATGCGGGAGTTTCGCAAAGAAATCAAAGCCAAGATGAACCAATTGCAAATGGACAGCGAGTTTGCGCGGCGTTACGTCAACGACGGATTTTCCGGCGGCGAGATGAAACGGGCCGAGATCCTGCAGATGGCCATGCTGCAACCCAAGTTCGCCATCCTCGATGAGACGGATTCCGGCCTGGACGCCGATGCGGTGCGACTGGCCAGTCAAAGCATTGCCGAGATCGGCCGCAACAAAATGGGGCTGCTGATCATCACGCACCACGACAAGTTGCTGGCGCATAATACGCCCGAATACACGCACGTGATTCTGGGCGGTCGGATTGTGGAAACAGGTGGCAAGGCCCTGGCGGATGAATTGCACGCGCAGGGTTACGAACGGATTCGCCAGCAGTATCCCGAAGCGGCCGCCGTCAACGACGCCGAGGCGGAACTGGTGGGCTAAAACAAACGACAGAGACAAACGAAAAAAACGAACGAACCAACAGACAATTAAGCTTTAAGCGTTGAGCATCAAAAACATGGCGACTGATATCACACAGCAAACGGCATTGGGCGAAATCAACAAGTACGATTTTCGCACCGAATCTCCCGCAGTGTTCAAAGCCCGCAAGGGATTGGACCAAGAGATCGTCAACCAGATTTCGGAAATGAAAAACGAACCGGACTGGATGCGCCAGTTTCGGCTGAAGGCGCTGGAAATCTTTGAGTCCAAGCCGTTGCCCAAATGGGGCGGCGCGATCAATTTGAATTTCCAGGATATCTATTACTATCTCAAGCCGACGAACGCGCAAGGCAAAACGTGGGATGACGTGCCCCAGGAGATCAAGGACACGTTTGAAAAACTCGGCATTCCCGAAGCCGAACGGAAATTCTTGGCGGGTGTGAAAGCTCAGTTTGAAAGCGAAGTCGTCTATGGATCATTGAAAGAGGATTTGGCCGAAAAAGGCGTGATCTTCACCGACACCGACACCGCGGTCCAGCAGCATTCGGACCTGCTCCGCGAGTATTTCGGAACCGTCATTCCGCCCACCGACAACAAATTTGCCGCGCTCAACTCCGCGGTTTGGTCCGGCGGTTCGTTCATTTACGTTCCACCGGGCGTCAAAATCGACTTTCCGCTGCAAGCCTATTTCCGGATCAACGCCGAGAACATGGGTCAGTTCGAACGCACGTTGATCATCGTCGACGAAGGGGCCCAAGTGCACTACGTGGAAGGCTGCACGGCGCCAATGTACTCCACCGAGTCCCTGCACTCGGCCGTGGTCGAAGTGATTACCAAACGCAACGGGCGCTGCCGGTACACGACGATTCAAAACTGGGCCAACAACATCTACAACCTGGTCACGAAACGGGCATTCGCCTACCAGGATGCGGTGATGGAATGGGTGGACGGCAATCTCGGCAGCCAACTGACCATGAAATATCCAGCGGTGTACATGATGGAACCCGGTGCCCGCGGTGAAATCCTGTCGATCGCGTTCGCCAGTAAAGGCCAGCACCAGGACGCCGGCGCGAAATTGGTGCACGCTGCGCCTCACACCACCGGACAGATCATTTCCAAGTCGATTTCCAAAAACGGCGGTCGCAGCAGCTACCGGGGACTGGCCCGCGTAGAAAAGGGCGCGGTGCGTTCCAAGTGCAACGTCGTTTGCGACGCCTTGATTCTGGATCCCGAAAGCCGCAGCGACACCTATCCCTACATCGAAATCATGGAACAGGATGTGTCGATCGGGCACGAGGCCAGCGTGTCGCGGATCGGCGAAGAGCAACTGTTTTACTTAATGAGTCGCGGGCTGAGCGAAGCCGAAGCCAGCACGATGATCGTCAACGGATTCATCGAGCCGCTGGTCAAGGAGTTGCCGATGGAATACGCCGTCGAACTGAACCGGCTGATCCAGCTGCAAATGGAGGGCTCCGTCGGCTAAGTCCGCCGGCGACAGGCCACCGCCCCCCACGGCGAGGATGCACATACGCACATCACCAGGGCGGTCAAGCGCCCGTTTCAAACATCAACCGGAACACGATGACACAAACCACCACCAAAATTGAATTCACCCGGGAAGGATTTCAAGCCTTTCTCGAATCGCGCGACGAACCAGCCTGGTTGACGCAGTTGCGTCAATCCGCCTGGCAGACGTTTGAAAATCTGCCATGGCCCGGCCAGCGCGACGAGGAATGGATGCGGACCGATATTCGACTATTCAAGCCGGAACGATTTGGACTGGGGGCCGACGGCCCATTTGAGTTGCCGCCGGCGTTGCTGTCCGAGGGTGTCGATCTGGCCGGCCAGACTCAGGCCGCCGACGGCGCCGGCAGACAGTTTCATTTAGACGAAGAGTATGCCCGACAGGGCGTGTTGTTCGGCAGTCTGGAAAAGCTGGTTCAACAGCACGGCGAATTGATCCAGCGACATTTGATGCAGCGGGCGTTCCGGCCGAACCTCGATCGCTTTGCAGCGCTGCACGCGGCGTTCTGGTCGTCGGGGGTGCTGTTGTATGTGCCGCGGGGCGTGGTGATCGATCGGCCGCTGCACAGCATGGCATCCATGCGCGACGGCGGCAGCGACCTCAGTCACACGCTGGTTATCCTGGAAGACGGAGCCGAGGCGACATTGTTGAGCGAATACACCAGCCCGCATGAACAGGCGACCGGATTGCACTGCGGTGCCGTGGAGCTGTTAATCGGCGACCATGCACATCTGCGCTATGTGAACTTACAGGATTGGGGCCAAGGTACTTGGCATTTTGCCCATCAAAAGGCCGTTGTTGGCCAAGATGCCTCGTTACAGTGGACTGTGGGCGCGCTCGGCTCGCGGCTGTCCAAAGTCAACCAGCACGTTGCGCTGGCGGGTGCGGGGGCCAGGTCTCAAGTCAACGGTGTGATGTTTACCGAGCACAAACAACATCTCTCCTACCACACGCTACAGCATCACGAAGCGCCCCACGGCACCAGTGACTTTTTGTATAAAGCGGCTTTGCAGGACCAGTCGCGGACCGTGTGGCGGGGCATGATCAAGGTCGACAAGGGTGCGCAAAAGACGGACGGCTATCAGCGGAACGACAATTTGATGTTGTCCAACAAGGCCCGGGCGGATTCGATTCCCGGATTGGAAATCGAAGCTGACGATGTCCGCTGCACACACGGTTCGACCAGCGGCCGGGTCGACGAGGAGCTGATTTTCTATGCCTGCAGCCGCGGGTTTACGCGGAAAGAAGCCATCCAAATGATTGTCACCGGTTTCTTTCAGCAAGTGTTCGACCGGATTACGATCGAAAGCGTCCGCGATGCCTTGGGCCTGGCCATCGCCCGACGGGTCCGCGAGTACCAGTAACATTCGCGCTCGGCGGCAATGCCAACGGCGATTGGACCGTCGCCGTCCGGTTTGAATTAGAAACGCGTTACCCAACGATTGACACGGCGGTGATGGCTCCCGCAAGGATTGCAATTAGGACAAATGACAAAGAGCCTTGAATCTTTATCTTAATCCTTTTCTTAATGCCGCCGATTGTTCGGCTTGATTGGGTTTCCGAAACACGACGCAGCCGGGCCCCCCGCCTGCCATCAAACGGGGCTACCCGCCTGCCGTCATCGTAGTGCATCGGCGTTTACCTTCACCCATATTTGCAATCGGGCGAACCGAATGCCAGAATAATTGAGCAAATTGAATGGAACCAAGTACTACGGGAGATCCGACATGTCTGAACCAGCCACCGAACAGGAAATGGTGATGCCCACCGCCGGACCGGAGCATCAACGACTGGAACCGTTCGCCGGAACGTTTAAGGCGCAAGTTAAATTGTGGATGGGGCCGGGCGAGCCGACGCTGTCGACCGGTACGATGACCTCGTCGTGGGAGATCAACAACTTGTTCTTGCGCCAAGATTACCAAGGCGACCCCAGCGACGGGCCCTTTCCCGACTTCGTCGGCAAGGGGTATTGGGGTTACAACACGGCGACCGAACAATACGAAGGTTTCTGGATCGACAACGCATCGACCGTGATGCAGACCGAAACCGGCACCGTCGATGCCGCCGGCAAGGTGTGGGAAATGCGCGGCGAAATGACTTGTCCGCAAACCCGGCAACCGTTCAAAAAACGCACGGTTATCACGGTCGTGGATCACGACCACCATCGCGCCGAAATGTACTTTACCGGGCCCGATGGCCAGGAAATGAAGACGATGGAAATCAACTACGAACGGGCTTAAGGCCGTTTGGACCCCGATGGAAGAGCGTCTATCTGAATTTGAGTTTGCCTGCCGCGTCGATGACGTCCCGCCGGGATCGATGTTACTGGTGGAACTTAGTGATCGGCTGGCGATCGTGTTCAATGACGGCGGACAATTTTCGTGCATCGACGATGTGTGCACGCACGACGGCGGATCACTAAGTGACGGCCAGCTGGATGGTTGCCAGATTGCCTGCCCGCGACACGGTGCCAGATTT
>JBFILF010000074.1:0-15074 GCA_041599835.1 Pirellulaceae bacterium | reverse complement strand
TTGCTCCAGGCCGACGGAGAACAGAAAACGCGGATCGCGACCGTATGTTTTCGATCCGATAATAAAAAAATTCCGCTCCGTCGTGACTAGCGCATCGGGTCCGGCCGAGGATTGCCGCAGACAGTCGCCGGTCGAAGCTGCAATCGACGCCGCCCACCGCATGGGGCCGCCCGACGCGTAACAGCGGTGCAGTTGCAGCGATTCCAGCATTTCAAAGTCGCCACAGAAGCCCACATTGGCCAGCACATGGTCGACTTGTATCTGCGACCCATCGTCGAGCACCAATTGAAATCCATCGCCACTGGGGCAAATCTCGGTAATGCGACGGCCAGGTCGCCATTGCAGCCAGTCACCCGTTTCCGTGATTTGATTTGCAGCGGCCGCCAATTCGTCACGATAAGCCAGCGGATCGTTGTCGATTCGGGCCATCGGCCCGGCTGCATCACCGGTGGCTGCGGTAATCCAGCAACAAGTTGTTTCGGTGTGCTCGCGTCTCCGGCGATCCAGTTGCATCACATTGGTGGCCGCCGAGTAACCGCAGCCAATGATCGCAAATCGATCGCCGCGCAAACGCTGCAGTGATTCTGGTGACGGAATGCGGTAGGAGAAAAGACCGCGTGAATCATCTCGCTCGGAAAATTCTTCGCGCAATGTTCGTTCACCGATCGCTGGGATGCCGCCATTACCAAGCCAATTGGCGGTTCCAAAAGTTCCGCTGGCGTCCAGCACAACATCGGCGGTCGCCACACATTCCCGTCCATCCTGGGTTAGCATCAATAAAAAAGGTGAATCCTCGCGAGGCGCGTCCTGGTTGCCATCCATCTTTGTATGGTCGCGGCGACCGACAAATTCAATCTTTGCATTCGTGCGAAAACAACTTGCGACCAGGTCGGTGCGCGACAGCGGCAACAGATAATGGTCGAGCCACTGTTCACCGGTGATCAGTTGGTCGTCGTCCGGCGGTCGGTGATTCTCATCCTGGCTGGCCAGCGCGGCCAGTCCCAGCGGGGAACGATTGAGCCCGAAAGGCGTAAACATTTTGACATGTCGCCACTGCGCAACTTGGTCGCCGATCGATCCCTGCTCGAAAACCGTCACGGGATATCCCAGATATCGCCCATACAATGCCGCTTCGATCCCAACCGGGCCGGCGCCGATGATTGCAATCGATGGTGGGGAAAGGTCATCCATACTCATAGCTTCCAAGCTTGTTCCAGTTGCACCGCGTGTTGGTTACAAGTTATACGCACCTTACACCGAATTCGTTTGATCAGCTGGGCACAGGGACGCAGATCAACCCCGATCCAAGCGAAACGGTGAAAGATCAAACACAGGTTGCTGCTCCAACATCAAGTCGCGAATAACCAGCGCCGTACCTGTCGACAATAACAGACCGGAGCGAAAGTGTCCGCAAGCTGCCCACGCATTTTCGACACTGGGCAATTGGCCAATGTAGGGAAAACCGTCAAACGTGGCGGGTCGCAGCCCAGCCCAACTTTTAACTACCTTATCGGGCTGCAATCGATCGACCAATCCGATTGCGTATTGCATCAACCCTTGAATGCCGTCATCGGTCGTGGAAATGTCAAAGCCGGCTTCTTCCATGGTCGAGCCGACCAACACGTGCCCGTCATCACGAGGGACCAGGTACTTGGTGCCTTCGTATACAATCCGATCAAAGGGTTTGGCGGCCAGCCGATACAAAACCATTTGGCCGCGTACCGGCAGCACACTGATCGATACGCCGAGTTCGCGCAGCAGGTTTCCGGTCCACGCCCCGGCAGCAAAACAAAATCGATCGGCCGTCAACCGCAGCTGCTTGCCTCGCACGTCGGTGACGCGGGATTGATTGAATCCAATCTCCAGTTCGCCCACGCCTGGGTACAACGTCACACCGCGCTGACGGCAAACCGTTTCCAACGCGCGGAGATGGTCGGGATTGCGGATTTGGGATTCATCGGGGACGTCGACGGCACACAAAATCGATTCAGGGTCTGCCGTCAGTGGTGGCACCAATTGCTGAATCTCTGCCGCACTGACGCGCGTACATGCCACTCCCGCGTCGCGCCATTCAGTGATCTGGCCCGACAACGCTGCCAACTCGCCGGGCGTCCGCGCAAGACACAATGCACCGCACCGTCGATAGCCGGTGTCGATCCCGGATTCTCGCTGGAGCGTCGCGGCCCAACGTTGGTGAGTTTCGAAACTGACCGCCGCCAACTGGTCAAAAGGATGAACGGCGGTCTCACGGACTGCAGGCGGCAAGATTCCTGCGCCCGCCCACGAAGCGGCCTGGCCCAGCGCGTCGCGGTCAACCACGGCGATCGAAAGTGGGTGATTGGACAGCTCAAAAGCGATTGAAAGGCCAATCACTCCTCCGCCGACAATCACGCAATCAAAGGACTGGTGCTGACTCATGATGAAGGGTCGGTCACCCGTCGAATGACTTCCAGAAGTTGGCGTTGCCGTGTGTCCCCCTGCAACCGATCGGCCAGCGCTCGCAAATCCGCTAGTTCGTCCACGTCGTCCCAAACCGGCAGCAACCGATAGCTAACAGGTAACTCGTCCAGCAAGCGACACGTCGCGGTCAGGACCGCAGCGCTGCTCCAGGGGATTCCATCAAAGATTGAGTGAGTTTCGTGACGCATGCCAATCAGGTAATATCCGCCATCGCGACAGGGTCCGATGACCACGTCACAATTTTCCAGCCAATCGAAAGCATCGTTTACAAACTGCCGGGGGATATCCGGACTATCTGACCCGATCAAGACGGTGTGCCGAGCAGCTGGGGGCGGCTGGTCCTCGGCGGCCACGGCAAAACTTTGGTCAAAAAACGACTTCATCCGCTGGCCGAGGTCGCCGTCCGCCTGTGCTTGCAATCGCCAACGCTGGCGGCCCATTCCCAATTGAGTTAACAGTTGTTGAAAATCCATTTGACGAGAAGGCGGCCAAAAACAAAGTGTCCGGTAGTTGGCCGTGTCGGCCAGTCGCTGCAACAGATGTTTGACAAACGCCAGATACAACTCGCTGGCTGCCTCCACGCCGATCGAGCGGCCCAGCCGCGTTTTGACCTGGCCGGCTTCCCAGTATTTGGCGAATAGTCCCAGATGATTCAACGCAGCATCCCGATCGGCGCCAGCCGTTAAAATCGTCTTGAAACGCCAGTTGTCGATGCGGCGGCGACGCAATTCAGCCGGCGGAATGTCGGTCATTTGATTTTCGAACTATATTCGATAAGTTACACCGTGGGGAAGGTATCGAGAAATACCCCGGGAAATTTATGTCTGAAGTTACCGCCAAAAGCTTCCTGAATATCCTTAATCAGAGCGGTATCGTTGCGTCGGACCAGCTGCGGCCGAGCTTGGCGGAACTGAAATCCAAATCGGGTGGCAAGCCGATCAAACTGAATCAGTTGACCCAGCACCTGATTGATGCCGGGTTAATCACGCAATGGCATTGCCAAAAACTTCTCAACGGCCGCTACAAAGGATTTTTTCTCGGCAAATACAAACTGCTGCAACACCTGGGGACTGGCGGGATGAGCACGGTCTATCTCGCGCAGCACACCATTTTCAGCCAGCAGCGCGCCATCAAAGTCCTGCCCAAAAAGCGGATAGATGACAAAACCTACCTCGATCGATTTTACCGCGAGGGTCGCGCGGCCGCGTCGCTCAACCATAAGAATATCGTTCGTGTGTACGACATTGCCAACGAAGGCAACACGCATTATCTCGTGATGGAATATGTCGAAGGCACTGATATCTACAACATGGTTAAACAAAGCGGTCCGTTGGCGTTTCCCGTGGTGGTGGATTACATGATCCAAGCGCTCAGTGGATTACAGCATGCCCACGAAAACCATCTCGTGCATCGCGACATCAAACCCGCCAACCTGTTGGTGACCCCCGACGGCGTGGTAAAGATCCTCGACCTGGGATTGGCCTTGTTTCGTGAGGAAGCCGCATCGCTGACCGTCATGCATAACGAAAAAGTGCTGGGCACCGCCGACTATCTTTCGCCCGAACAAGCCGTGGACAGCCACAACATTGATCAGCGTGCGGATATTTACAGTCTCGGCTGCACCGTGTATTACATGCTGACCGGTCACCCGCCGTTTGGTGAAGGTACAATCGCACAGCGCATTGCCATGCACCAGTCTTGCCAGCCGACCAGCGTTTCAGAGTATCGACGCGATTGCCCGGAGTCGCTGAAACAGGTTTGCGCCAAAATGATGGCCAAGAATCCGGATGATCGATTTCAATCCTGCAACGAACTGAAAACGCGGATGCTGCGCATTTCCGAGGAGCTGTCCACGGCGATTACGCAAACCAGTATCACTCCGGCCACGGCAAGTCCGCCTGCCGCAACACCCGCGGCGGCCAAACCGAAGCCGGTTTCGCCAGCAACAAGGCGCCCAACGGGAACTAGCAGGCCAACACCAAAAACGCCAACACCAACAACGCTAACACCAACAACGCCGATACCAACAACGTCGACACCAACAACGTCGACACCAACAACGTCGACTCCCGCAACCCCAGCAAAGCAAGCCGCCAGGAAATCCCCGACATCACCGTCGCCGACTCGTCGGACTCGTGCCCAGCCGCGCGGCCGCAAAGATTCAAACAAATCGCCCGGAGCGACGACCGACGCCGCGCGACAACCCGTCCGGCGAGGGGCAAAGTTCGCGGATCCGCAACCACGTTCTTCGGGCGGCGGTGCCATCTCGCTGGTGACCGGTGACGAATCCAAGCCTCAGATTGAGATTGACCCGGACGGTTTGCGGGACTTCGGACGCCGGCATGCCCCCGTGACCCGCAGCGTGCTCAAACATCGATCTACCGTCACGCGGACACATTTGATTGTCGCCGCGCTGGTACTAGCAATGGTGTTGTCATTGGCAGGCGTTTTGGCCCTGGCGATGAAGCTGACAAATCGTTCGGATGAAAAAAAAGCCAGTAATCTACTGCGGCAACCCATTCTGGTTAATCAAACCGTTCAATTAAAACATTCAATGTACGCCCCCAGCGACGCTGCCAATTCGACCAGGATCTGATGCCAAGGCATCTCGACGGCGTGTTATCCCACCCACATGGATTTCGTTAACTGATACAATAGGTGTGACGAGGCATTGTTCGTCGCTTGCTCGTACCCGCCGCAAACGGCGCTCACAAACGGAACACCGCACATGACGTTTCAGCAACCTCGAAATCGTGCCCTGGCGGTGATGGCGGGCATGATAGTCGGTTCGGCCGTCGCGTTTTGCGCCCTCGCACCCGTCATGGCACAGGCGCCCGCCACCAGCAAACAGAAACAACAGATCCGCAGAATGGACGCCGGAATCAGTCGGGCCGGCCGCCTGTTTCAAAACAAAAAGTACGCGGAATCTGCCAAGCTGATTCAGCAAATACAAACAGAACTGGTCGAGCTGACCCGCGACGCCGGTGAATCGTTGATCGAATTGGCCAAGCCGTTGCACGAGCGGCTGACAACGGCCCATCGCATGCTGGTCGATGCCGGCCAGCAGTTGCCGGCCCTCAAACCGCTGCCTCCGCCAACAACGGAATCAGGCGAGGCGATGGTCAGTTTCACAACATCGGTTGCCAGCGTGCTGAATGCCAAATGCGGAAACTGTCACGTTCGACGTTCCCGTGGAAATTTTAGCATGGCCAGTTACCAATCCCTGATGTCCGGCTTGCAAGGCGCGCCCGTGGTCGTGCCGAAAAAACCCGACGAAAGTTATTTGATTGAGGTGATTGAGAGCGGTGACATGCCGCAAGGTGGACAGACCGTTACGGATGACGAATTGAAGTTGCTGAAACAATGGATCGCCCAAGGCGCCCGATTTGACGGAGACGCCGCCGACGCGAATCTGGCGACGCTGGTGGGAGCCACCGAACCGCGGCGGCCAGCGACCCCGGAGATCGCCCGCCCCCGGGGCAATGAAACCGTGAGCTTTTCGCTGGACGTGGCACCGGTTTTGGTGGACAGATGCAACGGCTGCCATTTTGAGCCGCAAAATGCCCGCGGCGGCTTCAACATGACGGTGTTTCGCCAATTGATGCAAGGCGGTGATAGCGGCCCCGTCATTTCGCCTGGCAGCGCAGCCGACAGCTTAATGGTCCAGCATCTCAAAGGCAGCGACGGCAAACGTATCATGCCACCCACGCGCGGTCCCTTGGAACCGGAAATAATTGAAAAAATTGAAACGTGGATAAACGAAGGCGCGCGATTCGATGGCCGGCAAGCCAACATGAATTTGCGAAATGTTTCGGCGATTGCCAAAGCGGAATCGGCTTCACATGAACAGTTGGCGATCGACCGCCAGGCCGCCGCCGCCCGGCAATGGAAAATGGTGATGTCCGACATCGAGTCCCATGAGATTGCCTCGGACAATTTTTTGCTGCTGGGCGCCGCCGATGCAAAAACGTTGAAGCGTTACGGAGACTTCGCCGAGTCGATGGTTTCCAAAATCAAGCCCGAGCTAAAAATTGGCAAGAATGATCGGTTGGTCAAAGGCAAAATCTCGCTGTTCATCTTCGAGCGGCGATACGATTACAACGAGTTTGGCAAAATGATCGAAGGCCGGGATTTGCCCAAGTCCTGGCGGTCGCATTGGGGATATGACACGGTCAACGCCTACGCCGCCATATTAAATGGCGAATCGCAAAGCCTGGACTCAGCCAAGCCGCAATTAACCCAGAGGATCGCCGCGTTGGCGGTTGCCAACCTGGCCGCCGATGTACCGCCATGGTTTGCCAACGGTGTCGGATACGCCGTGGCCGAGCGAATCGTCGATGACAACGAAGTGGTAAAACAATGGCGCAACGACACCCAACGCGCGGTGCAATCGATGCAACGGCCAACCGATTTTGTGGAAAACCGGATACCGGAGGACGACGCGGCGCTGGTCGGTTATGCCTTTGTCAAAATGCTGATGGAAAACCGGAGACAATTCAACAAGCTGCTGCGCGCCGTTCGCGAATCAGGAGATTTCAACGCGTCGTTCGTTGATGCCTATACGGCAGAACCTGCCGAGTTGATAAATGCTATGTTCGGCACGCCAAACCCGCAAAACCGACGTCGATCCAGGGGCGGCAATCGCCGACGTTAACGCTGCGCGCCCAATTTGTCTCCAAGATGTTCGGGCCTAGGTCGAATAGTCCGAGGAGGGACAATGCATGACGACTCGACTATTTTCGTGGTTGGCGGGAGTCGCTATTACGATTGTTTGGGCGGTCGGATACTATTTCGGATTCTCCCTGGTCGGCATTTTAAGTCTAGGTTTGATCGTTCCCGCACCCTTTAACGAAATTGCCGATCCACGGCCGCCCTGGTCCCGCGGCATCCTGTTTCGGCGGCATGGCCGATCGTATTTGTCCGCTGACGTCGTGGCGCTGGTGGGATGGCTGTTCCTGGGGATCGGCGGTTGGTGGTTGTTCTCTTTGTTTTCGCCTTACGCTTGACGCTCAACCAATGCCGCTGTGTTCGCTGCTGGCGTTAGTTGGCTGTCTTGAAGATATGAAACAACCAGGCCAACGGTGGCAGCACCAGCAGCATTCCGAGGCTAATGGCCCAATTCATCAAAACGATGACATTGCTCGTGCGCCGCCGACTCTTGGATGGTCCAATTCGGAATCACCAGGTACGGCGCTTGGGACAGCGCCCAACCCACCGGGACCGCCGCCACAGCGGCCAAACCGGGCATTGCCGCACTGCAGGGACCAGGCAAGTATCCGCGCGGCAATGCTGTGTTTGCGACCGCGCGGCGACGCTTTTGCTGTTGCTAATTGCGCTTGCGGCGGCGGAGGAAGCCGAATATCCCAACCCCGAATAACAATGCCGTTGCCGTGCTTGGTTCGGGAACCGTTACAAAGAAGATTTCAAATCCATCGGTACGTTCGGAAACGTTGGCGGTCAGCGTGACGAGTTCCGGGCTTGCGGCATTAAAGACCGACATGAAGTCGAATCCCAGCAACGCTTGCGCAACCATCTCTGCGTCACTCGTTCCCTGATGGTAATTAAATACTTGGACGGTGTTGTCGCCGCCAGCGTCGAGATCCGAGGTAAAGATATTGCCAGGTCCAAAGGGATTCTCAATTTCGATCAACATTTGATTAACGTTGACAAAATTGGTACCGACTGGACCCGTTTCGTTAATGCCAAGGCTAATGTAAATTCGACTAATACTGGCCAAACCCGCGCTTTGAAAAAATTGCCATAGCTGGCCGGCAGTCAGCGAGCCTGACTGCATGTCATTCGTACCCGCGTTACCCATATTTAGGATTTGCAAAACTTGACCAGGCGCGGAAATCGGGTCGTTGCCGCTAATTAGTTCGTAATCGCCAACGTTGGCAAATTGATCTCCAATCTCATCGACGACAACCGTGTCAGCATAAACAACGCTAGACGCGGTAAAAAAACAAACAGTTATCGACGCAATCGCAACGAGTTTATAGCACTTCATGCGAACTCTGTCCTGTGAGAAAATCCAAGTTGTAGTCGCGAAAGGATGGGAGCGCTCTGGGGGCGGGGTGCCAATCAAGTTAATTGGCATAACTTATATGAGGCAGAATGCGGGTCCAAAAATCAAGTATTCAGATAAGCAAAATTTGGGAAATCTTCGGATTTCATCGCTAAAGACGGTATTTTTAAGGAAATCTTAACCGCCCTCCGCCGGACCGAGTCGGGGAATGGGTCAAAACAAGCTCGAAACCAGACGCCCCACTTACAGATACCCGCCGGCCCCATCTTTAAATGATCATCGAAACACATTGTAAGAAGTGCGGCAAGAAGTGGCAGATCAAACGTGATGGTAAACGCCACAGCTTTCGTTGCAACGAATGCGGGCACGTTAGCTCGCTTGAAGTTCGCGGCCCCAAGCCAAAGCGGCGGTTGTTTGGCCGAGGGAAAAAAACGGCGGCCGAGCGGATCATCAAAAAAAAATGCAAACAATGTGGCGAACCGCGCGAAATCCAACCGAATTCGAATCGCCGAAGTTTTCGGTGCTCGCGCTGCGGCCGGGTAAATTCGCTAATTGAACGCCCGTTGTTTGTCAGTCGATCTCAACCGGATCCAGAAACCAATGAGAAAATTCTGGTGGCCGTCCGTTGCCAGCGTTGTGGAAAGAACTATCAAATCCGCACGACGAGGAAACGCCGCTATATTCATTGCGATAATTGCACAAGTCGTATTCCAATTAGCGCGGTTCAACAACAACCATCAAGGTCGCGCGCCGGCCGCGAACCCGAATATATCATTCGCTGGCGACAGCTGCGTCGCTCTGCTCGCGCCGGCCGCAGACTGGACCGAATCGTAAAAGTTGCCATGGTATGCGGCACGGTGGGCGTCGCCGCCCTGTTGTTGGTTGTGGCGGCTAACAGGCTTTTGGACCGGAGACAGGGTATTCCTAACACGCCGGGACAGGCAAGAACGAATGACGAGCCCCTATCGGTTCGATTAACCAATCCTCAACAGTGGACGTGGGATGATGAATTGGCCATGCAACTTGATGCGAGCCGCACGCGGTATGGACCAGGCAGTTTCCAATTGCCTCCAGGATTTTCCCCGTGGTCGGGCGAAACAACTGAACATACGAGACGATGGCAGCTGACCATCGATGATTCGCCGGAGGGTGAAGCGGGCACCATTCTTGTCTTCGCTGTGCCGGCGACCTATGCCGAATCGGATCGCTTTCCAGCGGAATTCATTACCATGGCCCGAGGATCGATTTCAACCAATTTGAGCTTTGACGAGGGGCAATTTCTGGGCGAGCGGTGCGTGCGTGTGCAATACTCCGATTTTCGTCGCGACTACCGGGCAATGATGTTTCGAATTTCGTACATCGTCGCTTTGCCGGAATGGAAACTCGTGCTGACCTGTGCGAGCTCAAAGGGATTTGACACGGAACTGATGAAAATCATGGAGACGTCGTTGCTTTCCTATCGAATCTCGCCAGAAATGGACGAGGTCTCCGACGGTGTGCCGGATTAACCATTTAATTAAGGACTTCCAGCAGTCCCGGTTCGATCGTCTCAATTTCGCCGCCCAGATTTGATGTCGACAGATCTTCCTGTCGTTCCAATTCCGCGTCGATGGTCCACCATGACCAAATGCCCTGAGGCATATCATCTGAGAAGTTTCCCTCCACCGCCTTGATGCCGTTTTCGTACCACCAAGTCCATCGACCGTGTTTTTTGCCGTCGCGGAATTCTCCGGCAATTTGTCGTTGCCCATTGGCGTGCCACCAGGCAAATAAACCATCTCGCCGGCCGTCGACAAAATTGCCTTTCATCTTGAGTTGGCCGTTGGGATACCAGGCCGTAGTGGGACCATGTTGCACTTCTCGCGTGACAAGTTCATACGTAGCCGGTCGCGCGTTCCACCAGTCGTCCTCGGCCACGAATCTCATTTGCGGTCCCAAAAAATAATCTTCAGTCTGTTTCTGATTGCGTCGATGCCACGTGGTTTTCCTAATCACCTGTTTGCCATCAATGTATTCTTCGCGGCGAGTCACTCGGTTTTGCCGATCCCATTGCACCAGTGAACCGTGGAGCGTTCCATTGCTGAAAGAAATCTCTCGCATTTTCGTGCCACCCGGCCAGTACCAACTGGCGACGCCGTGGCGATGGCCGCTGTCGTACGGAATCTCTAAGATTTTGCGTTCGTATTGATCGAAAATCGTCCACGTCCCGTGCAGCTTCCCGTCGGCATACGTGGCCACCGACAAGTACGGTCCGCGAAACTCGTTGAACGGTGCCTCGGAAAACATCCCGTTGCTGCCCGCCGGATGCCAGCGACGCCAGGAATCTACCATCAAGCCTCGATCAAATTGCCCTTCGGCCAGCACTTGGCCACGGCGATTGAACAGTTGCCACAGTCCGTGGTTGTAGAAGTTCCCGTCTTCGCTTTGAATCACTTGCCGCTTGATTTGAACGCGGCCGTCAGGATAACGCTGCTCGATGGTCTCAACGCCATCCGACCCGATGGATTGCAATCCAAATGAGCCCTCGCTGTCTCTCAACGGTTCCACCAGTTCCAATTGACGTCTACCTGCCGGCGGCGGCAGTGGGTGCGTGCGTCCCCATGTCACTGAATTTTTTTCAGTAATGGGCATCAGTTGTTGGGCGGCCAATTGCTGGAAATCCAGCATGGCCGCCAAACCGGCCACGACAACGGTCAAAAAGAATCTGTGCAATGAGCCATTCATGATCGATGTGATTGAAACGGTTCAAATTCCAACTGAGACGGCAAACAACTCGCGGGTGGCAACGCCGTATCCGGCCCGAATGCCATTTGACCACCCGAACCCAGGGTTTTTTATCGACATTTACGCCCGGCCGTCGGCGACTGAACCCCGGATATTCCGAGGCTGAACAATCGGATGCCACACGGTGCGTTAGAATATGTTGCCCGCGAGCTTTGTAAAGATTTTTTGGCCTGATCGCCAAAGGCGAATAACCGTTATTGCCCGCACGATGGTCACCCCGCCGACCTCGTTATCAAGGCAAGTTTTCACCGTTTTGAAACCTCGATTTGGTAGACATCAACCGGCTCACCGCCCCCAGTACATTGGGCCCGGATCGCGACGTCGCCAGTCTCCAGCGGAATGTTTTGCAGGTCACAATTCAATCCGCTGGAATCCGTTTCGCCCCGAATCAAATCATCACCAACATACAGTTGTACCTGCTGTCGCGGTTGGTTGCGTGGCAATCGCAGTCGAAAATCGTAGGCACCCGTTTCGGCGATCGTCACCAGCCATCGCCCTGCCGTACCCCAGCCGTTGCCCTTGGTGCGGCGCCAATCTTGACGAGTCAATACCGTTGAATCTTCGTGCTGGCTGCCCAGCACAATCCGCGGCGGGTCGTAGTTATTTGGCCGCGTATTGCCCACGTCATCGAACCACTCGTCGTACGCTTGGCGCATTTCGGCGACGACCTGCGGGTTTTGAGCGGCGACGTCGCGAGTCTCCAGCGGATCCGACTGAACATCGTACAGTTCAAATTTGGGCTGGCCCTGGAATCCCTGTTTTCCGAATCCGCTGGGATGCAGCAGTTTCCAACGCTCGTTGCGCGCGGCGAAATGATGATATCGTACGGGCTGGTTTCCTCGATGCGATTGAATAAAGATCGTCCGCTCCGTCGGCTCAGACCGCTGACCGGTCAACGATGAATACAGACTGATCCCGTCCAGCTGCAGATCTTGCGGGACGTTCACCCCGCATGCTTCCAACAGTGTCGGCAAGACATCGATATGGGCCGCCGGCTGGTCCAGTCGCAAAGCGGCGGGAAATTTACCCGGCCAGCGAACAAAAAACGGCGAGCGTATGCCGCCTTCGTAAACCGATCCCTTGTGGCCGCGCATGCCCATCACGTATCGCTGAGAATTGGGACCGTTATCGCACATAAATATGACAATCGTATCTTTCGCCATCTGCAATTGGTCGAGCCTGTGCAAAACACGCCCGACATTACGATCGACATTGCCGATCATGGCATAAATGCGGGCCAAAGTTTCAAGGTTTTGTCTTTCCGGAATCGGATGACCCTTCTGCTGCGGAAACTGATCAGCAGAAAGGTTTTTTTGTTTGTACAACTCGTACAAATCCTGGGGCACGTCGTGAAACGGACCATGCGGGCAGTTGTCTGGCAAATAGACAAAAAAAGGCCGCCCGGCCGCATGCGATGATTCAATGAACCGCAACGCTTCGTCATAGTACACGTCCGTGCAATAGCCCTCGAAATGTTCCGGCACGCCATTTCGCATCAGCGTTGGATTGGTGTATTGGCGCTCAGCTTGCAGCGGATCAGATGGCTGGCCGATGCCGCCACCGCGGTGCACCACAGCCGTTTGAAACCCCTGGTCCATCGCCCGCATTGGGTAGCAATCGCCCAAATGCCATTTGCCAAAGATGCCGGTGGCATAACCGGCATCGACCAATATTTCGGCAATCGTGACTTCGGAAGGCTCCATCATGGCCCGACCCAGATACGTGTCGATGGCCCGCGTGCGATAGTTGTACCGACCGGTCATCAGGCAGGCGCGCGTCGGTGTGCAAACCGGATGAACATAAAAACGAGTGAGCCAGGCACTTTGCCCGGCCAATGCATCAATATTAGGCGTTTCAATGATCGGGTTGTGCATCACTCCCAGGTCGCCGATTCCCTGGTCATCAGTCATGATCAGCACGACGTTGGGTCGGGTGGCCGGCGGTTCGCCTGCATGCGAGTCGATGGTGCCCACAATGAACGTGGTCAAGCAAAACAGGATCGACGCGACGGGTTTCAAAAGATTCATGTTTTCGACCCAATTACTTTTTCAAAATTCAACGCAAGAGACGCTCCAAAAACGACTACCGCGCCCGTGGGGGAATAAATCACGGGCGCGGAAACGAGTCTGGCACAACAACAGGCGGACGTCAAACATTGGCCAGCAACAAGCACCGGCACCTGCCGTCATGTTGCCGCAAACGTCCGGGTGCCACAAATGACACGTTGTCGTAAAACTTGATAATGCAGACAACTTGCTGCAGAAAAAAAGTCGAGCTTTCGCCAGGCGCTTTGTTCAGGCGGCCGCTGCTGTGCCGGTCAGCCCCAGCAGAGCGTAACAGATAGCGAATATCAACCCGAGAATGATCCCATAGGCAATGCCATCGACGATGTCGGTGACGAGTCGCCGTTTGAACCAGATCCCGTTTAGCACGCCAGAGGAGCCGTGCACGAGGACTCCTATGGTCCCCGACACCCGAAACACTTTCATGAAATCGGTTTCGGCGGCGGCGGGGGGGCACGCGATGTGAGTGACGTAAGCGATGATGGCTGTCGTGACAAAGAAAAACAGGACGGTGCATGCCATGTTCATTGCCATATTGGGCATTTCCCACACGCTGAGAAGGCCGCGAGGCCCCTGTTTGTACTTTTCCATGTAGGCTTCGCTCGTTTGTTCCTGTTTGCTCGACGCGTACGGAAACATGTAATTACCGGCCGGAATGTTTTTGCTGCGAATCGTCTCGATGAACCCGTCTTGGTCGTCCAGCTTCTTCAAGTCGCCGAAATGATGAGGCAACAACGTCCAGGCCGCGAAACTGGCGAAGAACAATGCCACCGTGTTGATGACAATCGGCAGCCACAGATCGGACAGAAATTCCATGGTTTTCTCCAGTGCACCTTGAGAAATGGAATGGCAAGAAACGGAATTGGCGAATCACGCCCGTATTCTAGTTGTTGAGTTAAGGCGACTAAATACTGGGCGCGGCGTTTGATAGGATAAATCCTTCGATTCCAGTGCAGAATTCCGGAGAGACCGCCGTGACCGTACACGTTCGTCCGCCAGACAATCCAGCCGGGGAGTTTGATCGGGCCACGCAATGGAATCATGATAGCCGGCACGCGTCGACGGAAACGATTCGACAAGCCCCGCAACGGCTGCACGATGCCGTGCAGGATTTGACCAGCCCACAGCTCAACACGAAATACAGAAATTGGACGGTCCGGCAAATTGTGCACCACTTGGCAGACAGCCACATGCACTGTTACATCCGCTTCAAATGGACGTTGACCGAGGACCGGCCCGTTATCAAGGCGTACGACGAATCAAAATGGTCGGACCTGGTCGAAGCCAGAACGGGAGACATCGAACCGTCGTTACAATTATTGGCTGGATTGCACCGGCGTTGGGTCCAATTGATCGAGATGATGACCGACGAGGATTTTTCGCGCACCTTTGTGCACCCCGAATTTGATCAGACCATGTCGCTGGCGGACGCGATCCCCTATTATGCTTGGCATTGCCGGCATCACACCGGCCAAATTTTGTGGCTTCGTGAACATCACAACTGGTAGATTGCCCCCTGGGAGTTATTCATGAACCTTCGCCTTTTCCGCTTCCATATTTGTTTGTTCTGTTTGGCGATTGTGGTTGTCGCAGGCCGCTCGGTGGCCGCGGACCAACCCAACATTCTTTTCATATTCAGCGATGATCACGCCTACCAGGCCATCAGTCATTACGGATCCAGGATTAATCAGACCCCGCACATTGATCGGATTGCCAATGAGGGAATGCGGTTCGATCGATGC
>JBFILF010000073.1:0-15106 GCA_041599835.1 Pirellulaceae bacterium | reverse complement strand
TTCGGCGGCACATCCGATCGCGGCCATCCGTTCGCGTGGGCGGCCGCGGAACAGCGAGGCACGCTCAAACATGGCAATCCGCATTTCCTGCGTTTCAACGGCCAGGGCCAGAATGATCTCTTCTTTGTTCTTGAAGTGTTGGTAGATGGTTCCCTTGGCATAGTCCATTTCGTGCGCGACGCGGTCCATGTTGAGGCCCAGGTAACCGCCGGTTTTGAAGATTTCGCGAGCCACCGCCAAGATCTGGCGCTGGCGGTCAATGATTTCGCGCTGTTTGCGGGTCATCGTTGGCATGCGAAGATTTTTGACGTTTCGTCAAAAAAATCAACGGGCCAAATCCAAAAAAGTCGTTATTTACCAATTCGAAGCTTGTCAAAAATCCCGGTGACCAGGAACACCAGGCCCGTGGCAATGCCGCACAACACCAAGACGAGCATTAAAACGGTCATCACCGGTACCAATACCGGCGCCACATAGACCGTGATCGTTGTGGATGGTGAATTGAACAACGAAACGAACAAGCTGACGCCCAACAACAGGGCGATCAGAAACAGGCTTCCTTTCAATCCGCCATGGTAGTCGCTTAGGCTGGGCGCCATATGGCTCCCCACGCATAAAATCAGGTAGACAAATAGCCAGAATCGAAGGCTGGCCAGATGTTGCCACTGGAACAGTCCACCCACTAACGCTTGTGTCGAATCCAGCACCATTGCCCAAAACGACCGTCCGTTGCCTCCCAGATCGACCAACAAGGCGGCGCGGCCGGCCTCCGGATAGAACAGCATTAACAGCGTCACCAGGGCGAGTGTGCCGCCAGCCAACGGCGCAATGCCGATAAACACGTTGCCGATTTCCTGGTACCAATTTCCGGCTCGATAGGCGTGACGGACGTAACCCAGTCGACCTGACTGCAAGTCCGGCTCAAACAACGCGATTTCTTCGATGCGGTGCCGAAAAATGACGCAAACAACGGCATGGCTCAATTCGTGAATGGGGGCACCCAACCAACCGGTCCACAGCACGCTCCGCCAACCGAATCGAGTTACCAGGCGTTGTTGAATGATCCGTTCCAACAGATGCACGGCAGCAGCAAACAGGATCAATGGTCCCACGGCCACGATCAGCAAATAGACCGCTGGCCAAAATCCCGTCGTGATGATGTTTCCAATCGGCGGCATGGGACGGCGGTTTCCTTGAACTCAACAAACGACTGATGTTAACAAAACGCGTGGTTCAATCGCAGCGTGTTTTGCGCACTGCTGTTTTTGCAACCGTGGGCAACGATGTCTGGCATTGGATCGGCTGGTTGGTGTCCATCATGAGTCGAATTTCTGGCCAGATGTCGCGGCGGCGTTTGTCGGAGGGGGCGACGCCGGCTAGCGCTTCACCATCGCGATCACAAACGTCGTTCACGGTAGTGTAAGTGATGAAGCCATATTCTCGTTTCCCACTATTATCTTGTCGGGAATCTTGATACGTTAAGCGCCGCACTTGGCTGGCACGAATGTTGTATACTCGAACTGGCTCCATGATTGAACGATCCAAGCTGTCGCGAGAGGAATTGCCACCAGGGCGGATATTATGCGAATATTGCACGGCAAAATGTTGCCGATACTTTGCCTTGCCGATTGAGACTCCAAAAACTTGGTCGGATTTTGACTATTTGCGGTGGTACCTGCTGCATGGCCGCGCGACGGTATTCGTGGATGACGACGCCTGGTATTTAATGGTCCACACTCAGTGCCGGCACCTGGGCGACGATCATCGTTGCGGCATCTACGCGACGCGACCACAGATATGTCGCGAGTATTCCACGGATAAATGCGAATACGAAGATGATTGGACCTACGAACGATACTTCGAAACCCCCGAGCAGATCGAAGAATATGCTCAGGCATTGTTCAATCGACCAGGCAAGCCGGGCTTTCGATCTGTGCAGCCGCCATTGTTGCCGGTGCTACAGGGTTAGTTATTTCCACGGCGCTATCGACTCGGATGCCGATCTGAAACTTCGTCCACCGGCCACTTGCCAATCATGGCCCTATCGATGAGCAAGTCACTGATTCAGCCTCGAACGCTCCGCGGATTTCGGGATTTTTTGCCCGAGGCGATGATGCCGCGCGAGGGGCTGATGGAAACGGCACGGCGCGTGTATCGGTCATTCGGTTATGCGCCGATTGACACGCCCGCGCTGGAATACCACGAAATCCTGGCCGGCAAAGGCGGCGAAGAATCGGATCGCCAGATGTACCAGTTCATCGATCATGGAGGGCGGCATGTTGCGATGCGATTTGATTTGACGGTGCCCTTGGCGCGATTCGTGGCCCAGCATATCGACCAGTTGGGCACTCCGTTCAAACGGTATCACATTGGCACCGTGTGGCGCGGTGAAAAAAGCCAGGCAGGCCGTTATCGAGAATTCATCCAATGTGACTTCGACATTATCGGAACGACATCCTTGGCCAGCGATGTGGAAACGGGGTTGGTGATTCATGAACTGATTCAAGCAATCGGATTCGATCAGTTCTCAATTCGGGTCAATCACCGCAAGGTGCTCACCGGGGTGCTGGAAAAACTCCAACTGTCACAGCAAACGGTTCCCGTGTTGCGGGCCATCGACAAGTTAGACAAAGCCGGCCCGGAATCGGTACGTGACGAGTTGGAAGCATGCGGTGTTACGGGCCGGCCAGCGGATCAACTGTTGCAGATGGTCTCGATCCGCGGCTCAAACGAAGAAGTCTTACAACAATTGCAGCCGCTGGTCGACGGCAACGATCAGGCCACCACGGGCTTGGAACGAATGCGACAGTTTGCCGAGCATATTGCGGCCTCCGGTATCAGTGACGCGCGGCTGCGGATCGACCCGTCGATTGCCAGGGGACTCGATTATTATACGGGTATGGTTTTCGAAACTTACTTGAATCAAGATCCGGAAATCGGCAGCGTTTGTTCGGGCGGGCGTTACGACAATCTGGCTGAGTTGTATACCAAGCGCGAGCTGCCAGGCATCGGGGCTTCGCTGGGGTTGGATCGATTGTTGGCTGCCATGCAGCGTTTAGACATGTTGCCGGCGGCCAGCACGCCTGCGCAGGTTTTGATCGTCAATTTTGACGAGCAGCTGCTAACCGAGTATTTGAAAATGGCCGGGGCGATTCGGCGGGCCGGTATTGGCGTGGAAATTTATCCGGAAACCAAACGCCTGGCGCACCAGTTCAAATACGCCGATCGTCGCGGATTTGCCGCCGCCGTCGTCGCCGGTTCGAACGAGTTCCAGCAACAGAAATTGCAAGTAAAATGGCTGGCCAACGGCAACCAACTGGAAGTCGCGTTGGATGAAAACTGCACCGATCTGGTTAGACATCTCAGCGAAAATCTGCCCAATTTGTCGTCGACGTTCGACTAAAATGGAAAAATATTATCCGCTACCATTGTTTCGTCGAGCACACCGAGGCATCGATAACCAATGCTAATTGTCGCCCAGTCCTACATTCTGGCTTACGTCCTGGTTACCCTGGGCATCTTGCTCGGCATCTTGGCTGTGTGCATTCCGCGACCGCGCAAGCGATTTGTCAAAGAGAAGAAAAAGAAATTGCGTCGTCGTCCCCGGCCATCCGCCTAAGCCGCTGGACAATTCAAGTCGGTTTCATCACCAGGCAAGATTCGCGGCTCCGCTGCGCCACTATTGAAACACAGCCGTAACTGCAATATAGCCCCGCCCCAAACATTAGGTTGCTCAGTAGCGTCCATTTCAAAAACGGCAGGGCCGTCACGTAACACGCAAGCAAGCCGACGGCGCTGTTCTCGTACAAACCAAACGAAAACCAGAATGCCAGATTGGTGGCGATAAAAAACAAGCCCGCCGAAACCAACGAACAACCCACGATCGAGATTGCCATCGTCCACCTGCCGGACCCGCGTCTTCTTGTAACGAAATGTTTCTGCCAACCGCCCAAAGCCACTGGCATCAGCAGGCACGCATACACAGTGACCATCACTGGCCAATGGTATCCGCCAAAATAAAGCCAATCGGTGAGCAACATGGCGGCGCCGGGCACGACAACCGCCAGCCACCGCCGGCTGAAAAAATATCCCGCAAACAGAGCGACGGCCATGACTGGGTGAAAGTTGGGGATGTCGATCAGCGCGCGGCCCCAGCCAATGACTGCCATCAAAACAACACCCGTCAGCAACTCGGTCGTCAGCGGCCGCGGCATTGCTAAGTGATTAACTTGTTTGCTCATTTTGAAAACGCTTTCTCGAATTGCCGATACCATGACGATTAAGGGTATTGGCCAAACCTCCACACGACGCGATCGCCCGGGGCGATTTGGAACACGCCCGCACCGCGGTTGGCAAGTTCGCCGTTGACGTAGTATATCCAGTTTTTGCCGGCAGCACCCCGGTTGGTCACTCCGCCCAACGAACGGACAAACGCCGTTTCACCACTGCCGCTAACATCAAGTTGAATCCGTTTGTCGGATTGGTCCGCTTGTCTCAATGCGTCAAATACGGTTGTGCCCTTGTCGACTTTCACGTCCAAATCGATCGTTTGGGCCGGCGCGGGCAGTTCAATGGATAGATTGACGGTTCCGGTCGGTTGAGATTCTGACGATTTTTGCGCGCGGTCCTGCTCGGTTGGCGACGCTGAAGTGCAGCCGCCCAGCATGACCAACACGATTAAATAGCGTAGCCGCACCGCAGTCTGTCCACCCGACTTCAAAAACTCCATCTTGCATCAACAACCGTTTGGCCGGTACGCAAATCGTTTCACTTAACCTGAGACAGGCACCAGTCAAAATGTGTTAAGATGAATCATACCTGATTTCGAAACGATTCGGATTCCCCTTTTTAAGCAACTCGTGGGACGCCAGCTGATGATCGCGGGGGGCCATGCTTCGCGCCTGGGTTGCGGCGCATGCGTTTTTAGTAATGGATTCAACGTTCTTGTCGTCGATCAAGCTGGACTATATCCGACACGACATCTGCCGCCTCACGATGGATGTCCCAGGCAAAAGCGCCAACGTGCTGACGGATGAATTCTTTGCCGAGCTCGATGCCACGCTTGAGTCGCTGGCCGCAGATCCACCCGCCGGGTTGATCTTGATTTCCGCTAAACCTTCGATTTACGTCGCCGGCGCGGACCTGGTCAAAATCTCGCGAACCCTGGACTGGAGCGATCAACAGATCATTCATTTCTGTGAGGAAGGCCGCCGCATCATGGGCCGCATCAACCAGCTGCCCAGCGTGAGTGTTGCCGCCATTCATGGAGCATGCGTCGGTGGCGGCCTGGAACTGACGTTGTGGTGCGATATTCGCATCGCTTCGGATCATCCGCGTACCTTGTTGGGTTTGCCGGAAGTCAAACTGGGGCTGGTTCCTGGTTGGGCAGGAACCGTGCGGTTGCCCCGTTTGATTGGCCTGGAACCGGCCGTCGAGTTAGTGACCACCGGCAAACTGTTGGATAGCAGCCGCGCCCAAGAACTCGGCATCGTCAGCGACGTCGTGCCACAGGACCGGCTCATCGAACGGTCAATCGAATTGATTGACGAACAGCTAAAGTCGCCGAACTATTGGTCGCAGCGCGAACGTTTGGCGGGCCCGGTCACAAAGTTGCCGGACGACATAACTGCGTTTCAAGCAAAGGTGCAGGCAGACATTGATTGTGGCCGCGAAGTGCATCCCCAAGCACCTACGATCGCGTTGGAGCACATGGTTCGCACGGCAAGTTTAAGCGCCGTTCAAGCGTGCGCAAGCGAAGCAGTGGCCATGTCGCAGGTTTACGGCAGCAATGAAAACGCCGGCCTGTTGCATTACTTCTTTTTGGACGAACGCGCCAAGAAGACAAGGCCGCAATTCAAAAACGGCGAGCGGCCCGATATCCAGTCGATCGGCATTGTCGGGGCCGGATGGATCGGCAGCCAGATAATCAGACTGTCGCTCGCCGCCGGTTTCCAAGTTACCGTCTACGACGCGGATCAAAAAAAACAAGAACGCCTGGTTCACGAATTCAGTCAGACGGGCATGACCAAAGGCACGTTGCTTGGCGCCTCCGAGCTGGCACAGTTTAGCGAATGCCAATTGGTCATCGAGTCCGTTGTGGAAAAACCGGCGATCAAGCGGCAGTTGTTTGAATCCTTGAATTCGATCGTCTCCGAGCAAGCGTTCCTGGCCACCAATACCTCGACGATTCCCGTATCGGAAATTGCCCCGTCAGTCTCTCGTCCGCAACGCATGATCGGTTTGCATTTTTGTTGTCCGGTCGAACCGCTAAAACTGGTCGAAGTAGTGCGGGCCGAACAAACGTCCGAGCTTACGCTCAACGTTGCCTTGGATTTCATCAAGCGCATTCGCAAAACGCCAGTGATCGTTGGCGACCGAGCGGGGTTTGTGGTCAACCGGTTGTTGTGTCCGGTTTCCGATCAATCGATCCAGTGGTTGCAACAGGGACTGACGCCCGCTGAAATCGATGCGCCGTTTCGCGATTTTGGTTTCGCAGTGGGGCCGCTGGAAATGATCGACGTCATCGGGGTCGACACGATTATGTATGCCGGTGAGACCTTGCTGCGGTATTTTCCCAATGACGTGTCGGTGACACCAATCCTGCCGGCGCTGGTTAAGCGCGGCCGTTTGGGCCGCAAATCCCAAAAGGGGTTTTATCAATACCCGGATCCGGCAGGTCCAGCGGTGGAGGATCCCCAGCTGACAGAGATATTGCAGAAATATCAAACCACCGCAGCCGATGGCCCGGATCCGGGACAGCTAGTTGAACGATTGTTGCAGTCGATGGTGGAGCAGGGCGAACGGCTATTGGAAGAGGGCGTCGTCAAGGATCCCCGCGACATCGACCTGTGCTCGATTCTGGGAACAACGTTTCCGGTGGTGCGTGGGGGGTTGATGTATTGGGCGGAACACCTTCGTTGAATTTCGACCGAGTGCGGTGCCGCTGTTGGCAAGATAAACAATCGCGGCGGCGCCATTGCCGCCGCGATCGACCAGAATGGCCTGGCGTTCATTTCGAGATAACTGCACGAAGCAACTCACGCCAAGCGTCATAGCTGGATTTTGCGAGGAGTTTTTGGCCGGACCAGCTATCATCGGCCCGGTAACTATAGATGTGGGCAGTGCCAGCGATCTTTCAAAAAAATTTGGCCACTTTACCGCCCGACTGGCCAAGTCTCAGAATTTTCGATCCGAGTAAGGTGGCAGATCGGCCTGCGGACCATAGTCAACAACGCCGAGATATTTGCGGACGCGGTCGCGTTTTAGATAAAAGTGAGACCAAAAATAAAATGCGGTCATTGCCAACAGAACCACGATCCCGAATGCCAACGCGACGTAGGTCGTAATCGTTACGATTTGTTCCAACTCCGGGTCACCGCCAGACAGCTCGGATAATTGCTGGAGCATGGGCATTTGCAAGAAGATGCCGGCCACGCCGCGAACGAAAACAAAAAACGCCGCGGCCAGCGTGGCTTTGGTCAATATGCTCCATCCCCAGCTTTTTCGACTCAAGCAACCGATGCTGCCAATGATCAGTGCCGGCGCGATCAGGCAATTGATAATGGCAAAGGTCAATGTCCATGGATAATTTTTGCGGTTGAGGTCCAACGACATTTGTTGAATCTTTGCCTGGTTTTCCGGCATCGTCTGCAGGCTTTCCTCAATCCAGGCATTTGTAATCGGCTGGGCAAACGCCATGCAATTTGCCAGCATCCCGAACAAGCCCAAAATGATCATCAACACGGAAATGATGATCATCCCGGTGGGCGCTCGGTTGGATAACGGGTCGTTGGCATAGTCCGACACAGGGTCGGCCGCGTATGGATTTTCACTCATAAAGAACTTTCGAATGAATGATCTGTGCGAATAAATGCTTGGGCATTTTAATAACGCATCGGGCATGCGCCGCCCCTAGTACCCGCTAAATGGAGACGTATCACACGCAGGCAACCCGTTGGTGAGTCGCGACAAAAATCGTAGAATGTGGGGTTTTGCTGCAATGCACGGATCGCACAGAGATACGCAACGACATGCCGGTTTCTGACATCGTTATCAAAGGCGCGCGGGAACACAATCTCCGTGACGTCGACCTGGTTTTGCCACGCAATAAGTTGATTTGCTTCACCGGCGTATCGGGAAGCGGCAAAAGTTCGCTGGCGTTTGACACGGTGTACGCCGAGGGCCAGCGTCGCTACGTCGAAAGTCTCTCCAGTTTCGCTCGGCAATTTCTGGGGCAGATGCCCAAACCGGACGTCGATTTGATCGCCGGGCTCAGCCCGTCGATTTCCATTTCCCAAAAATCGACCGGCAACAATCCACGGAGCACTGTCGGCACCGTCACGGAAATCTACGACTACCTGAGGATTTTGTATGCCCGCGTCGGCAAAGGATTCTGTCCGCGGTGCGAAAACCCCATCTCAGCTCAAACCGTCGACCAGATCATCGCGCGAATCATGCAGCTGGAGGCGGGGACGTCGTTAACGGTATTGGCTCCGCTGGTGCGCCGACAAAAAGGCGAGTACCGCGATCTGTTCGATGATCTGCTCAAGCAAGGTTTCATTCGTGCTCGAGTAAATAATGAAATTGTTTTACTGTCATCCGGGATCAGCCTCGATCGGCAGAAGCGGCATGACATAGAACTGGTGGTCGATCGACTGAAAGTCAGGCCGGGCCAGCGAGGACGCTTGGCCGAGGCAGTCGAAACTGCGATCAAAATTGGCAAGGGCAGTTTGCTGATCGCCGTGGATGAATCCGGCAACGACAACCCTGCCCCGCCCACGCCGCGGTCCCCTGCCGCCTCGCGCGATCAACTTTTTTCCGTGGATTATGCCTGCTCGAATTGCGGGATCAGTTTTCAACCGCCGTCGCCACAGATGTTCAGCTTTAACAGCCCGCAGGGCATGTGTCTGGAATGCGACGGACTCGGTCACCTATACACGTTCGATCCCGAATTGCTTGTTCCTAATGCCGAACTTTCGTTCAAGCAGGGGTGTTTTGAGTTGCTGGGAAGCTGGTCCGACCTGGGCCGCTGGCGGCGACACATTTACCAAGGCGTAGCTGATACCGTCGAACGACTCAAGGAGTTGGAACCGGGATCGCTGCTGGAATCGCCGTGGCAGCAATTGCCGAATGATTTGCGACACGTTTGGCTGTACGGAACCGGCGACCAGCACATTACCTTCACATGGCGCGGCGGCAAGTCACCGATGAAGTACGGCGGCACCTTTGAGGGTATCGTCTCGGACCTGAACGGCCGGTACCGCAGTGCCAAAAGTGCCCCGAAACGCCGCCAGTTGGAATCGTACATGAACACGATCCGCTGCGGTTCTTGCGGCGGCCAGCGGCTAAACCGGCAGGCTTGTCATGTGCGGATCGAATCCACCCACGAATCGTTTGCCGACGCGCCGCTCCTGTCGCTGCCGGAGATTTGCCAGTTGTCCGTAGTGGCTGCCCGCGAGTTTTTTACCGGGTTAATGCTGGACGAGACCGGCCAATTGATCGCCTCGGAGGCGCTCAAGGAGATCCGCAACCGGTTAGGCTTCCTGGTGAACGTCGGACTCGAATATCTCACGTTGGATCGCACGGCACCCACGTTGTCCGGCGGCGAAAGCCAGCGGATTCGCCTGGCCGGACAGATCGGTTCCGGGCTGGTCGGAGTGTTGTACATTCTGGACGAACCGTCCATTGGATTGCATGCCCGCGATAATCAACGATTGATTTCGACGCTGCAGCGATTGCGCGATCAGGGAAACACCGTGATCGTGGTCGAGCACGACGAAGAGACCATGAGGGCGGCCGACCACTTGATTGACTTTGGGCCCGGTCCCGGCATCCGGGGTGGAAACATCGTGGCCCAGGGCGCACCTGACACGATTGCGGCGACCCCGGAAAGCGTGACCGGTCAGTATTTGGCGGATCAGCTCAAGATCGAAGTCCCGCGGCAACGTCGCCCCCGCGATCCGAAGCGCCTGCTGGAAGTCAAAGGCGCCCGACAAAATAACTTGAAGAATATCGACGTGCAAATTCCGCTGGGTACGTTCACGTGCATTACCGGTGTTTCCGGCAGCGGCAAGAGCTCGTTTGTCAGCGACATCCTGGTCGAAGCGTTGCGGCGAGATTTGAACGGCGGCTTGGGTGAGCCGGGCGACCACGATTCGATGGCCGGATTGGAACTGCTCGACAAAATGATCGCCATCGACCAATCACCCATCGGCCGCACGCCACGTTCCAATCCCGGCACCTACATCAAGGTATTTGACGAGATTCGCAAATTGTTTGCGCAAATGCCCGAATCCAAACGCCGCGGCTACGCTCCCGGTCGATTTAGCTTTAACGTTAAAAAGGGCCGTTGCGAAGCCTGTGAGGGCAACGGATCCAATCGACTCGAGATGGACTTTCTAGCCGATGTCTGGGTGACGTGCCCTGTTTGTGAAGGCCAGCGATTCAATCGGGAGACGTTGCAAGTCAAATTCAAGAACAAGTCGATCGCTGACGTGCTGGAAATGGACGTGCAGGAAGCGCTCGGATTGTTTGAGAATGTACCCAAGATTCATGACAAACTCAAAACGCTGCACGACGTGGGCCTGGACTATCTGAAAATCGGACAACCGTCACCGACACTTTCCGGGGGTGAAGCGCAGCGGATCAAGTTGGCCCGCGAACTGACGAAACGAAGCACCGGAAACACGCTTTATCTGTTGGACGAGCCAACGACCGGGCTGCATTTCGCCGACATCCAGTTGCTGCTGGACGTGTTGCACAATTTCGTCGCCGCTGGCAACACAGTGCTCGTCGTCGAGCACAACCTCGACGTAATTAAAACGGCTGACTGGATTATCGATCTGGGACCACACGGCGGCGCGGCCGGAGGAAAAATCGTCTGCCAGGGAAAACCGGAAACGGTGGCCGCAGAAACCAATTCCCATACTGGCCGATTTCTGGCCGATGTGCTGGCGCCGGTGCGGCCGGCAGCCCGCCGAAAAAAATCCAGCTTGCAAACGGCGGGCAAATCAGCGCGGCGGGCGCCCCGCAACGAAAAAGGCACGCGCGTTCAAAAAATTGACGTGCGTGGCGCCGCCCAACACAACCTTCGCAATATCGATGTCAAAATCGATCGAGAAAAGATGACCGTGTTCTGCGGCCCCAGCGGTAGCGGCAAAAGTTCGTTGGCCATGGATACGATTTATGCCGAAGGCCAACGTCGCTACGTGGAAAGCCTCAGCTCGTACGCGCGGCAATTCGTCAACCAAATGCAAAAGCCCAAGCTGGATCACATCGACGGGCTATCACCGGCCATTGCCATCGAACAAAAAAACTTTGGCACCACCTCGCGCAGTACTGTCGGCACGGTGACCGAAGTCTACGACTATTTGCGAATCCTGTTTTCGCGGATGGGCCAGCCGTACTGCCCCGACTGCGACGAGCCGATCGGCACGCAATCGACCGACCAGATCGTGTCCACCATTATGAAACACCCCGCCGGCACACGGCTGATGTTATTGGCGCCGTTGCTGGTCGATAATCTGACATCGTACGAGGCTTTGTTCGACGAGATTCGCGCCGAAGGATTCGTCCGTATGAGAATCGACGGCAAGACCTATTCGCTGGACGACTTGCCCAACGTCGATCGCAGAAAACGGCACGAAATCGACGTCGTCGTCGACCGTGTTTCCATTCAACCGCAGTCCCGCGGAAGAATCGCAGACAGCATAGAAACTGCGCTATCGGTCGGCCGAGGGGTGCTTCGGGTGGCGTATCCACAAGAAAAATTGCCGGAGGTGGATTGGCCGATCGTGCGTCACAGCCAGCACCTGGCCTGCGATCGATGTTCGAGAAGTTTTGAGCCGCTGACGCCACACAATTTTTCCTTTAACAGCTCACTCGGGTGGTGCTCCGAATGCGACGGGCTGGGCACGCAGGTCGGCGCCAATCCCGAAGCTCTGTTGGAAAGCAGCCAAATGACCCTGCGGCAAGGTGCGGTGAATTTGTGGCCGAATCCCAATGGTCCCATCGGCGCGGCCATGCTGGAGGCGCTCAGCCAGTCGACCGGTTTGCCGCTGGACGTGCCGTTTGAGCAGTTGGAAGCGCGGGCGCGGCGGTTGGTTTTCTATGGCACGGGCGACCGCTGGTTTACGGCTCGTGTGGCGTCGGGTCCTGGGCCAACCTCGTCCGCAACAACCCGTCGCAAAGGAATGGAGTCGACAAACGCTCACGAATTCGCGTTTCAGTATCGTGGACTGTATCCCTCGTTGGCGCAGGCCTCGCGGCAATCGGCTGGATTGCGTTCGCGATTGCAGTCGCTGGTCGACACGGTCGAATGCGGCGTGTGTGGCGGCAGCCGATTGCGGGACGATGCCGCGGCGGTGCGATTTCGCGATCATTCGATCGACGGATTGTGCCGCATGCCATTAGGGCAATTGCAAGCTGACGTCGACGGCTGGAAGCTGGATCAGCGCGAGCAAAAAATCGCCGGCGAATTGATACGAGAGGTTTCCAATCGTGTGAGGTTCCTCAACGACGTCGGACTTCAATATTTGACGCTGGGGCGCACCGCCGCCTCGCTATCCAATGGCGAAGCCCAACGGATTCGCCTGGCCAGCCAATTGGGTAGTGGCCTGTGCGGTGTGTTGTACGTCTTGGATGAACCCACCATTGGGCTGCACCCGCGAGACAACCAACGACTGCTTGGCGCGTTGCACCGGCTCCGCGACTTGGGTAACACACTGCTGGTCGTGGAACATGACCGCGAAGTGATTGCCAGTGCCGATGGCGTCTGTGACTTTGGACCCGGGGCCGGATCGGCCGGCGGGAACATCGTGGCGCACGGCACGCCCGCGCAACTGCAGCGTAAACGCGGTTCCGTGACCGGCCCCTACCTGCAAGGAAAGAAGTCGATACCGATTCCATCGAATCGTCGACCCGGTTTTGCAATCCCGCCCACCAAAAACAACAAACAGGGCGCGGCCAAGTCGCGTGGCGGCAGCAAAAGCAAGCCCCGCAAAACAACAAAGGTGAGGTCAGTGGCTGAGCCCAACGCCCTCGAAATCATCGGCGCCCGGCACAACAACCTACAGTCGATCGACGTGAAGATCCCGTTAGGCACGCTGACTTGCGTCACGGGCCCCAGTGGTTGCGGCAAAAGTTCACTGGTGAACGACATCCTGTTTAATTTCCTGGCCAGCCGGTTGCACCGGGCGTCATTGACACCGGGCGCCCACGACGAAATCCGCGGCATCCAGTACATCAACAAAGTGATCCAGGTCGACCAGCAACCAATCGGAAATACCCCGACCTCAAATCCAGCAACGTATACCGGTGTGTTTGAATTGATCCGATTGCTGTTTGCCCAGTTGCCGGATTCCAAGTTGCGCGGTTTTTCTGCACGACGATTTAGCTTTAACGTGCCCGGCGGCCGTTGTGAGCAGTGCGCCGGAAACGGGCAGATTTGTATTGAAATGCATTTCCTGCCGGACGTGTGGGTGACTTGCGAAGCCTGTGGCGGTCGTCGCTACAACGAAGAGACGCTTGCGGTGAAATTCCACGGCAAATCGATTAATGATGTGCTGGAGATGACCTGCGGGCAGGCCGTCACGCTGTTTGAAAACATCCCCAAAATCGCCCGAATCCTGCAGACGTTATGTGACGTGGGATTGGATTACCTGACGCTGGGCCAAGCCGCGCCAACGCTGTCGGGCGGCGAAGCGCAACGCGTTAAATTGGCGGCCGAACTATCGCGCCCGGATACCGGCCAGACACTGTACTTGTTGGATGAACCCACGACTGGTTTGCATTTCGAAGACCTCAGCAAATTGCTGGACGTGCTGCATCGGCTGGTTGACCTGGGCAACACGGTTGTGCTGATCGAACACAATCTGGATGTGATCAAGTCGGCGGACTGGGTGATCGATCTGGGACCGGAGGCGGGACGCGATGGTGGCCGTTTGGTGGTGGCCGGGACACCGGAACAAGTCGCAGAATATGCACGTCAATCTACAGCGAAGCCGAAACGGGCAAACAACAAACGACAGCCCTTGATCAGTCACACTGGGGTTGCGCTGGATCCTGTCCTCAAGTCAGGCAAGTACACGCTGCGCCACGTATTCGACGCAGCCACCGAGTTGGCCGACGAGCAAGGGACCGACATCACTGATATTGGCAAAGGCGCCAAGATGCCGTGGGAAATCGATGGTCGCGCGTGGCACATACACAATCGAGTGGGTCGCGACGGCAAGGCTGTCAAATGGGACGGCCGGATTCTGGAAAAAGTGGTCGACCGGATTGAGCAACGCGGGGGATTTGGCGACACCAACTGGCGGTCACGCAGTGTCGTCGAGATTCCCGCACGAAAGAAAAGTACCGGTTGGTTTTTCCACGCCATCACCGGAGAAACCTGGTTACTCAAAATGAAATTTCGCTGCCGCCGCGGGACTTTCAAGCGGGCCGAACTATTGGAAAAAATTCAGTTGCGCACGCCCAATGAAATGGACGAATTACCGATCTACGGAAACAACCCGCGAGTGAAAGTCGTCAGCCATCGCGGTGCCTGGCAAGAAGTGGAGATTCGAGCACATTCGCTGCAGGAAACGGATACGGCGGAATTCTGGGAGTTTGTGGATACCGCCATGGACGGGTTCTTGGAAAAGGAAAAACGCGTCGAATTGAAAATCGATGACCATATGCCGTGGACCAAGCTGGGGCAAAAATGGCACTACATGCGAAAAGGATTTCCGCCGGGAAGAAAAGTCAAATGGGACGTGGAGGTGCTGGAGATTCTGCAGGAAGTGCTGCAAACCGCCGCGCCGCACGGCCAATTTTTGTGGAACAACAAACAGATCGTGCACGTCTTTGTGCCTGATCAAAAGGAACCCTGGGCCAGTATTCAAACCAAAAAAACCGACGCGCTTTGGCTGCAATTAACCGGACCGCGAAATCACGTCGCGCTTGGGCGGATCGCCAAACTGGGCGACCAACCAACGATCAAGACGATCAACGCCGAGCGCGACGTGGTGCGCATGAGTTTTGCCACCGTTGACCAGGTGCAATCCCCAAAACTGGCGGAATTCCTGCAAGAGCATCTGCAAGGAGTGGTGGCTTAACAATGAGTGGC